>JBIIJX010000078.1:0-10115 GCA_044233495.1 Candidatus Nanopelagicales bacterium | reverse complement strand
CTGCCCCTGTGCCGATGTCGGTGCCGGTAGGCACTGACTTCGTGAAGCCGGACTTGCCCTTCGCGCACCACGTCGCGACGGGATCAGACGGTGCTCCCGACCAACTCGCAGGAGCGACCTCTAGGTAACGGCCCCATGACTCTTCGGTGCCGGCATCGAAGAACACGACGCCTCCACCCGGGCCGATATCGCCCACATGGCAGGCACCTCCGGCGGCGCATGAACCCGGCTCAGCCATGCCCACAGCCAAGGCGGTGCTCCCCATCCACAGGCTCGTCACCACCACAAGACCTGCGGCGAACAGGCGGACCGGCTGCCGGGTGATCGCCTTCGCCATCCACCCTCCTCAGGGGCTGACAGTGCCGAAACCATATCCCAGGAGAGCTATGCGGGTATCCCAGAACGCCCGAGGCTGTGGGGTCCGAAGTTCGTGTCGGCACTGGTGCGGTGCAACGGCCGACAAACGTGTCAACTGCCAGCTTGTGATGCGAGCATCGAGGCGACCTATGCGCCGAGGATCTTCGTCAGTTCCACATACGCGTAGCAGGGCTGGTCGTGCTCCAGCCGCCGACCACGATCCCGAGGCAGCTGAATCAGGCCCTCTCATTCGGAGCTGTCACGAGGTCAAGGACACGCACTCCACGTCAGCGGGGACAGCGTTCGGCACATTGAAGTTGGCCAGAGCGATGAGCTGCCACTCCCCGTCCGGGCCGAGCAAGAAGGTGAGCAGACGCGGGGATGACGTATCCCGGTACTCATCCCCTTCCATGACGAGATCACTCACCACGGCATCGTAGGAGGCGACAAGGAGATCGCCGTTGCGCGCAATCCCGACGTGGGCGAAGTCATATGCCTGAGCCGGCGCCCATTCGATGGGCTGATCGTCGGTCGTCGGCCAGCCCTGACCGTCGGCGAGCTGTATCTGGTTTTCCGGGTGGAGGAGACTCTTCTTCACCTTCCCCGTCGTGATGTCGCGCCACGCCTCGACGAGCTCCGTCCCGAGGGCGAGGTCTTCCGGGGACGTGTTGGGGGTCTCTCCGCTGACGGAAATGGGCTCCTGCTCGCAGATGGCTCCCACGGCACTGTTGAAGTTGGCGTAGCTCACCGCTACCCAGTGGCCGAGCTCCTCGTCCCAACGAAACACCGAGATGCGCGGGGCCTTCGCATCCGACATCACGGTGCCCGCGTCCGGCGACGTAGCACCGGGCTGACTGACGAAGTAGCGAATCACGCGAACGTCGTCGCGTGGCTCGGTCACCACGAAGTCCGACAGCTCGTAGGCATCGATGTCAAGGGGCACGTAATTGCCCGCCGTGTACCGCTGACCCGTTGCTCGCAGCAAGGTGAACGCCGGGTCGAGATAGGGCCGGACGATCTTCATGCCCGCCTCCACCTCCTCCGAGGACGTCGCCACCTCACCAGGCCCACGCCCCGTGAGCGCAAGCAGCCCGAACCACGCATTGATGAGATCCTCACCACTGGCATCCGGATTCGCGAAGGCCGCCTCCGGATCCTCGTACGCTGCCGGCATCGCATCGGACACCGAACTCTCAACGGGTGCCGACTGGCCGCCGCACGCGGAGAGGAGAACTACGCCGACAAGGACGACAAGGGCCAGCAGGGGACGCTTCTTCACCCCGCGACCCTAGCGCGTCTGGCAGTTCAGGGGTGCCACACCAGCCGAATCCCTGCCAAGGATGAGGCGAGCCAGCACGGCGGTACAGGTGGGGCGGGTCGCACTCACACCGACGACGACCAGACTGGGATTCTCGTCGTGCCCGCCAAGACCCAGAGGTCAAAGCGCAGGTCCTCCCGGCTTCGCCGGGTGAGGCTGCTCAGGACGCTGCGTTGGGGAGGGGCCAGAAGGGCTGAACCGTCGTGGCTACCAGCAACCGGTATTGGTGACAGTTCCGTTCGGGCACGTTGTCTCGAACCACGTAGCGTTGGAGTCCGGTCCGGGCGATCCAATGGCGCCCGTGAAGTTCGTCTCGCTCAGATTCGACCCGCCAAGGAGAGCGGAAGTCAGCGTGGCGCCCGTCAAGTCAGCATTGGTCAAGATGGCCTTTTGCAGGTTGGCCGCAGTCAAGTTGGCCCCCGTCAGATTGGCTCCCATGAGATTCGCACTGCTGAGGTTCGCGCCCAACAGATTCGCGCCGCTGAGATCCGCACCCTGGCATTGCTGACCGCATGGCGCACCATTGCCACTCGGTGCCGACACTCCAGCCGAGCGCGTGAGCGGGATCAGTCTCCTGGCCGGGCTGAGATTCACATCCCGCAGTTGCGCGTCCTGGAGTTGAGCATGACGCAGAACCACGCCGCGCAGGTCCGCCCGGGCCAGGTTCGCCCCCCGGAGGTCGGCGCCATTGAGCCTGGCTCGTACGAATCTGGCCCCGGACGAGTCTCCGTGGTACTCGACTCTCCACTTGTCGATCACGTCCGTGCAGTCAGTCTTGGGAGCCAGCACGCAGGTCTCATCCCCCGTACCTATTCGCGGCGGCGGCGACGCCGAGGCCGGCACCCATGCGAAAGCGAACACCACCGAGGCGATGCACAGGCCGAGCAATCCCTTGCGCATGTCGCCTCCTCGGGTCCCCAACGCTACGCCACTTCTCGTGATCGTGGCTCACTGTCGATCAAGGCCTCATCTGCTGCCACGCATCAACGATGCACCGGCCCACGAAGCCTCTGGCTGCTCCGTCTCCCTGCTTCACATTACGGCATACGGCCTAAGCCTGATGTCGCTAGCCAGACACCGGCTTAAGATCCGGTCGAGCTGCGGCCGACGCTGTAGAACGTCCTGCGACAGCATGGGTTTGTGGGCTAGGACCCCGACCGAGACATCGACCCGCTCACGATCGAACTCCTTGGCTCGGGGCGCTCCCCCGGTGTCGATCAACACATATCGGTCGCAGTGCACCTGGCGCGAAGAGTCTCAGAGCGGACCGGATCGTCACGAGCCCCGTCATGGCGCACCCTCGTCCACCTTCGCGGGTCTTCGGAGGAACACCCGGACTGCCCCTAGCATGGATCCGTGCCTCTAGGCTCCGCCGCGCCTCATGCCGCCCCCTCGCGCCTCACGCGCGGCTCGCTTTTCGGCTATTCACTCGGGGCAGCAGGGTCCGCCGGATTCGGCACCGTGCCCGGATTGCTGTTGGCGATCTATTTGACGAACACGCTCGGCGTTGCAGCCGGCCTCGCCTCGCTCGTCGTCCTCATCCCCAAACTCTGGGATGTGCTCTTCCTGCCGTTCGTGGGAACACTGTCCGACCGCCAAGTCGCGCGGGGAGGCAATCGCGCACGGTATCTGGTGTACGGCGCTCTGGGGATGCTCGTCAGCTTCCCACTGATGTTCGCAGTCCCGGCAGGGACCCTCCCCACGGTAGCCGCCGCGGCAGTGCTCGTTGCGTTCCTCGTCGCGGCATCAGCCTTCGGTTTCTTCCAGGTTCCGTACGTCGCCCTCGCCGCAGAGATCACCGACTCCTCCGAGGAGCGCACCACACTCATGTCGTGGCGCGTGGGGATTCAGATGGTGGGCATCCTGCTGTTCGGGATAGGTGCACCGCTCCTAGTGAATGCTGCGCCGCAAGAGAACACGGCCTACTTCATCATGGGCGTGGTGGTGGGATCGCTCGTGGCTCTGGGCATGCTTGGCTGCTGGTTCAGCGTCCGACACCTGCGTCGCTATGTCACCGAATCCACGGTGGACGCACACTCCGCCTTCCGGCAGTTCCGGACTGCTTGGCTTTCACGAGACTTTCGCATCCTGTTCAGTGCCTTCGTACTCCAGGCACTCGGAGCCGGGGCGGCACTGGCCGCGGCGCCCTACTTCTCGCAGGAGGTGCTGGGAGTCGAGAACTTCGGAATCGTCTTCGGAGTCCTCCTCGTGCCGGCGGTGCTCGTCATGCCCCTGTGGGCCGTGATCGGCCACCGTCTCGGGAAACGGCGGGCTTACCTTCTGGCAAGTCTCTTCTTCATCGTCGGATTGGCCTGCTCTGCCACCGCGCAATCCCTGCCCCTGGCCGCGGCCCTGGGCTTCATCGCCATCACGTCGGTGGGATACGCGGGGACGCAGATGTTCCCCTTGGCGATGCTGCCGGACATCATTTCCGCAGATGCGGCCGAGTCGGGAGTGCAGAAGGCAGGGTCCTTCACCGGGGTTTGGACCGCCGGGGAGACCGCTGCCTTCGCCATCGGACCGGCCCTCGTGCTCCTCGTCCTTGCGGCGACCGGCTTCGTTTCCACCACCGCCGGGCAGTCGGTGGTTCAGTCCGTATCCGCGGTGACCGGCGTGACCGTGGCCTTCTCCCTGCTTCCCAGCATCCTCGTCGCGGTCAGCTTGCCGCTCGTTCTGCGCGCGGCGCCGAAGTCTGCGCCGCGGCGCTGATTTCCGTGCAGCGCAACCTCGGGGCAGTGAACGCTGTGCGAGGCTGCCAGCAGGACAGACAGCGACCATCGCTTGGTAGCGTTCCCGTATGAGCAAAGGACTGCTCTCACGAGCCCACTGGCAGCAGTGCCAAGCCAAACTCGATCCTGAGCGGGACTGGCTCGCGATCTACTCCATCGCCGTGGGAAACGAATTCCCCTGGGATACCGCACGCGCCACGGAGTTCTCCCTCTTCCACACTTTCGCCGTGCCCGAGATCGGCGAACTGCTGTCTCGCACGGGTGCATTCACCGAGCAGACTCAACGTCGCTATGACGACACCCTAGTCGTCCTTGATGGAGCAGGGCGCTTCATCGGTGGGGAGAACGATGACCGGACGGCGATCAGGCGCCTGAATCAGATGCACGGCGCGTACGACATTCCCAACGATCAGATGCTGTACGTACTCACGACTTTCGTCGTTCCCCCGCGACGTTGGATCGACCGTTACGGATACCGCCCGATGAGTGCGGCCGAGGTGAGCGCAACTGTCTACTACTGGAAGCGGATGGGCGAGCTCATGGGAATCCTCGACATCCCGGCGGACTACGCCGCATTCGCCGAGTACTTCGACACCTACGAGCGTGATCGGTTCGCATTCTCTCCCGGTGGTCGCGCGGTTGCGGACGCGACGCTGGATCTCCTCGTCAGCTTCTACCCTGCAGCCTTGCGGCCCGTGGTGCGCGCGATGACGATCGCTCTCATGGACCCGCTCGTCCGGCGGACGCTTCGCTACGACGCGCCTTCCGCTGCATTCGTACGGGCTGCACAGACGATTCTGGGGTTGCGACAGAAGATCGTGCGACGGCTGCCTTCCCGGCGCACTCCCGTGCGCGCGGTCGAGGATCGACGGGTCAAGAGCTATCCGCGGGGCTGGGACATGGCTCGCGTCGGCACGTTTCCCGAGCGCGGGACCCCCTCTCCCTAGTCGCTGCGCGCGCGCTGGAGAGCCTCGACGACGATCGCGAGGGTGCTCGGATCCCAGTTGATGCCGCGCTCCCAGGGTTCTTCGATGAGATCGGACAGGAAGTTGCTGTGGAGATCCGGCAGCTCGAAGCAGGTCGCAGGAGGGAGGGCGGCAGGGTCGGCACCGAGGGCCAAGGCGCTGGTCCGAGTGCAGAAGCCATCGTTGGCCTCAAGTCGATCCAACGCCGCTCCTTCCGCGATAGGACTCTCGGGGAAGTAGGTTCCTGCGATCCGGGTGAGCGGTAGTCCGTCGAGCACGTGGTCATAGCCATGTGTCCACACAGGCGGCCGAGGTGTGCGATCGCGCGGCGATGACGAAACCGTCGCGTCCACCTGGCCGAGGAAGGGGGCGACGAACTCAACGATAGCTCGCGGCAGTGGGAGGGATTCGGGGTCGAGGAGCAAGACGAAGCTTCCGAGCCAAGGGGTCGCGACGCTGGTGAGCGACCGCACACGAACCGAGGGGCCCCCCTGCAGCAGACGACCGATGGCATCACGCCCGATGATCCCGCCGAGCGAGTACCCCACCAGGTCGACCTCGGTGACCCCTGCATCGGCGGCGAGGTAGGCGATGAACCGCGCGAGCCGCTCACCGGACTCGCGAACCGGGGCCACCGAGTCGATCGTGCCGTCGGCGGGCAGCGGGGCTGGGCCATCGGCGAATCCGCCCCATCCGGGATCCGCATCCATGATGCCGCCACCGACACGCGCGGGACAGGTGAAGGCCGGGAAGCCCGCCTCGAGAATGGCAGCACGCAATGCCGTGAGCTGACCGCCAGCGGCGAGTCCTGTGGCGCAGTGGTGATCCGGAGTGGTGAACGGACTGTTGCCGCCACCACCCGGAACGAGGACGACAGCTCTCGTCATGGTTGTGCCCCTCTCTGCACCTCGCGCCACCGTCTGCACTCGCCTTTGCGGTTGCTCTCGTTGACGCTGGTTGCGCCAGTCAGGCGGCTGCCTGATCGACGGTGTCGGTGAAGGCTAGCTCGAACCGACGCCAACCAGATTAGGAGACCACAACGGCACGCGAGCTGACAGGTATCTACCAGACGCAATGCCCTCGGAGTCCGGCGGAATCGATGGCAGTCAGGACGACACCGGGCAGAGATGGAGGACGAACACCCTGCCCGCTGCAATGGGCTCCCTCGGTGCGTTGAGTCGATGACTCTGTCATCGACGGTAATGGCACTTCTTGAGGTGCGAGTGGACAATGCGATGTCCTTGGGGATGCGGACCCAAAGAAGTTCAAGACGACGGTTCACTGCTCGTTCTGCGTGCTGGACTGACCGCACGAATGGATCCGATCGACTCACGACAAGAACCCACTGATGCTTCAGACGTCGCGATACACTCCATGCAAATGAACGGGTTCAAGTTGGGTCAGCGCCGGATCTCACGGCGGGATTTCCTCGCCGGCGCTGCTGGAGTGAGCGTCGCAATCGTCGGCATCCCGTGGATGGCCCACGCGGCAATAACGCGCTCCTCCCAGCCCGCTGCACCTGCTGGCGCGAAAGTGGCCCGGGTCGGCATCTATCCCGCTATAGGTATATCGCGCGTCGGTGGGAGTTCGAGCTGGTTTCTTGCTCCTGAGGTACCCGGCCTGCCACCCACGCCGGAGGGCGGCTTCAAGGACGGTGAGCAGGCGATCAAGAAGCAGGTGCAGAGGTTCCGCATCTATGCCTTCGACGAGAATGACGCAGTAATTGGCGAGCTGACCGCGGAAGACACGCAGATCGAATGGAGCGTGCACGTCGCCAACACGAAGGCCGCGTGGTACGGATTCAACAATCCGCTCGACAACGGAGAACTGGCTCCCGGAATCCCTGGCGCGCTGCGCAATCCGTACTTCGTCTCCCCCTCACAGCGCGAGAAGATGCTCATCATCGACGGCGGAATGACGACAATCACCGGCTTGAGCACAAATCCGAACGGCGATGAAGCCCGGTACGCCATGGGCGGCTCGTTCTATGACTCAGTCCCTGTTGCCCTAGGGCACTTGCGGACCGATGAATACGGGCGGTTGTTGGTCTTTCCTCCTGACGGCATTTCGGCGAGCCCCGAGCGCACTCCAATCACGAGCTTCGCGGATAACGACGGATGGCACGACGATTGGTGCGATGGCCCGGTGCAGGCACGCATCACTTTGGCGGACGGGCGCACCCTGAATGCCGATTCAGCGTGGATCGCCAGCGTGGGGCCGGACTTCTCGCCCGAGATCCCGCCGATCACGACCCTTTATGACGTGATCGAAGATCTCAACGTGCAACAGGGCTGGAGCACCCCGCCGCCCCTCCCGTTGTCGTTCCAAGCTCACATCTATCCGACGTTCAGACGCCTTGCACTCATGGCATGGGTGTCGAGTGCCGCGAACCTCCAGCAAGGCTGGCTGGAGGTCGGCGACTTCGCCAACCCCGAGTACCTCGACCAGCTCGCTGACCCCGGATCAGGTAACGCCGCGTTCCGGCGCTCCGTATTTGAAGCGTTTAGGAATCCAAACGCAACCGGTCCTGACGCGTTCAAGCGCGAGCAACTGAAATTGCCATACATGCTCGGCGACGGCATCAACTACGACGGTAGCCCCCTTCAGTGGTTCCAGTTCCCCGACCTCCAGTACTCCTACCTCGCGCATTGGGCGGACGGTGACTTCGTCGATGATCGGGACCAGCAGGAAGACGGTGCGATTCGCTCCCTGGAGGATGTCGACATCGCACAGCAACCTGCGGCTCTGACTCAGGCGGCACTCGAGCCATGTTCAGGCGGAGCGTTCCACCCAGGCGTTGAGCTCACGTACTACCTGCGTCACAAGGAGATGTACGCGATCCACCACCTGCAGAGCAACGAGCCCTTCCGAATCGCCGTAGGGGGCCGCTCGAGTCTCCTCCAACATCTTGGCCTGCTCCTCACTCCTGAGATCGCGTTCGAAGGTGCGAACGGCACTCCTCCCCCGATCGGCAAGCAGATGCCAGGAGACCTCACACGGTGGATGGGCCTGCCGTGGCAGTGTGACGCCTTCAGTTGCCAGCAGGTCGAGATGCAGGACGACTTCCCGACAGCGGTCTGGTGGCCCGCTCAACTCCCGATAGACGTTCTTCCCGAGGACTTCTACGAACAAGTCATGCGAGAAGATCTCGATCCAAGTCAGCGGGTGCGCTTCTTCGAGAATCGGGTCGCGTGGTCCCGTGGCGTGGCTGGAATCGGCTATCACGCAAACGCGAGCTACTGGGACGGCATCACCAACATGATCGGACTGTGGGAACGAATGGGCTTCGTCGTCAGGAAGCCTGGACCCACCGACGATGATCGGCCGTCGACGATCCCCAGCGAGATGTTCGTCGAGGTTGACCGCGGCAACATGGAGACACGGTTCGCCTGGTCACCGTCGGACGGGCAGCTGCCCAAGTGAGTCAAGCGCCGCATGACGAGGGCGCTTACGAGGTTGCCGTCGTGGGCGGCGGAATCGCGGGGGCGGCTGCTTGTCGACAACTTGGACAAGCCGGAATTCAGACCCTGTGGCTAGTGCCGCCACCGACCGATGGGCGTGAGCGATTTGGCGAGTCCTTGGCTCCCGCCGCCCGACCCATCATCACCAAGTTGGGGCTGGAAGCCTTGCTTGGCTCCGCGCAGCACCGATCGTCGAACTCACTGTTCTCGTCGTGGGGCAGCGAGGCGCTCGTGGAGCGTCACGCATCCGTGAACCTTGAAGGCCCTGGTCTTGTGGTCAATCGCGATGCCTTCGAGCAGGACCTCGAAGCCGCAGCGCTTGAGACGGGCTCGATCATGGCCATTCCAACGTCGTTACGAGCCTTGCGGATGCACGGCGACTCGTGGCGCCTCGATCTCGCTGACGGGTCGACTCAGGCGGCGCGAGTCGCCATCGATGCATCCGGGCGGAGCGCGGTAATCGGACGACGGCTCGCACGACGTATTCATCATGATCGACAGGTCGCCGCAGTAGCGATCGTCAGCCAGCGATCCACAACCGTCACGCCGACGCCAACGACATTGATCGAGGCCATGCCCGACGGTTGGCTCTATGCCGCGCTGCTCCCGGACCGACGACTCTCGTTGGCCTACTTCAGCGACCCGGACCTAATGCCAAGAGGAGTATCGAGCGATGTCACGACCTGGCAGCAGCTGCTTGGCCGCAGCACTCATGTCAGTCGATGGATTGAGGAGGCCGAGTTCGAGATTGATCGGCCTCCACGCCTGACGCCTGCCGGCGTGGCCTTGTTGGACAGATGCGCGTCCGAGTCGATCGGTGGTTGCTGGCTTGCAGTTGGTGATGCGGCTGCATCGCTCGATCCACTCTCATCCCATGGCATGACGACGGCCTTGTGGACTGGAGTCCGCGGGGCCAAAGCCGCTCAGGCGTGGTTGAGCGGGGATCACGCTGACGTTCAGGAGTACGCACGGGCAGTCTCCCGAGGTGTGGATCGCTTCCTCACCGATCGTGTTGGCGTATACGGCCGGGAGACACGCTTCACTGATAGACCGTTCTGGAGGCGACGCGCACATCCGGTAGCGAACGATTGATCGCGGCCTGCGAGCAGAAGAGCCAAGCACCGACGTGAGCGAACTACGTCAGTCGCACCATTCATTTGTGGGGCGGGTCGGGCTCGAACCGACGACGACCAGATTATGAGTCCGGGGCTCTAACCAGCTGAGCTACCGCCCCATGGCTGCCGTGGGCCACCATGTCCGTCAAGCCTATCCGCGCCCGTCGGGC
>JBIIJX010000032.1:0-15606 GCA_044233495.1 Candidatus Nanopelagicales bacterium | reverse complement strand
TTCGACCGGCCCTCGATCACCACCGCCGCGACGATCACCCGCGCCTTCGACATACCCACGCTCCAGCCCAGAGGAATGTCCTCTATGTCTGGAGACACCTGTCCTGTATGTCAAGAACTCAGACACCCCCTCGGACACAGAGCTCGAACCGTCGGGTGTTCGAGCATCCTGTCTCCACTGGCCTCCTGATCATCCTGCGTCAGCGATCGCCGTCCTGGATGACCACCTTGTGGGCGCTGCGGTCGGAGCGCATGGCCTCGAGCGCAGCCGAATAATCCGCCAGCCGGTAGCGGTGCGTGATCACGCCCTCCATGCGAATCGCCCCCTCCCGGAATGCGGAGAGGGCGTCGGGGAACGAATCCACCTCCGTGAACGAGCCCATGATGGTCAGCTCCCGGCGGAAGATCTCGAACGGGGAGATGGTCACGCGGTCGTGCTCATCGGCGACGCCGTAGTAGACGATTCGTCCCCCGTTTCGTGCCAGGCGCGGCAGCTCCTGGATGACACCCGCTCGGCCGGTCGCATCGATGACGACGTCGAAGGCGCCCCCATGCGTGGCCGTCAGTGCTGCCAGGGAGCCACCCACGTCGTCGCGATCGATCAGAGACGTGGTGACGGTGGTCAGAGCGGAGGCCCGCTTGAGTTTCGCCTCGTTCGGATCGGCGAGGACAACATCGTGGACCCCGTGGTGACGCAGGAACTGGACGAGCAGAAGACCCGTCGGACCGCCACCGAGGACGACAGCTGAGCAGCCAGCCAGCGGGCGCAGGCGGTCCATGAGGTGCGCGATGCATGCCGACGGCTCGGCGAACACCGCGAGGTCGGCTGGCAGCCCCGTCGCGTCGAAGAGCTGGGCCCCCGGCACGACCAGGAACTCCGCGAAGCCCCCTGGTGTGGACGAGCCGATGCCGGTGAATCCCTCGCAGAGCCACGGTCGACCTTCGGTGCAGTAGTCGCAGGCTCGGCAGCTCGCGTTGGGATTGACCACCACCTGCTGTCCGATGGCGAGTGGGCGTCCTTCGCCATCGAGTGCTCCCTCGCCGATCGAATCAACGACGCCCACGGTCTCGTGCCCTGGGGTGAGCGGGAAGCTCGCCAGGAACTGGCCCTCATGCAGGTGCAGGTCCGTGCCGCACATCCCCGCAATCGTCATGCGAACGCGAACCTGCTGCGGCGCGGGATGCAGTACGGGCACCTCACGGACGCTGAAGTGCCCAGGGACGTCGTAGACAACAGCTCGCATGACCCCACGCTAGCCACGGTCGTCGGTCTGGAGAACCTCTCCCGCCGCTCGGCGTTCAGCGCCGGACGTACCCGATCACCTCGACCAGCACCTTCCCCCGAACGGACGTGGCAAGCGCGATGCGCCCATCGGCTCCGATGTCGGCGGCGATGATCGACGATCTCTCGCCTGACTCGGGGACGGGAGCCGACGCCGTGCCGAGATCGACGCCCCCCACCGGATAGGCGGTCACGCGGCCGGGATCGCCCCTCCCCTTGGTGGTGACGCGCAGAATGACCGCGGTCGACTTCGACTTCTTGCGCGGGACGACTCCGACGCCGCGGACGGACACCGTCTCGGCGCTCTTGGGAGCAAGACGTCCCCTGAACAGGACCTCGGGTGCTCCACCCACCGCGGGATGGTTGCCTCCGGCGATCGTGTAGCCGAGGACATCGACGCGGACGCTGACGGCGCCCTCGGATGGCCCGGCGATCTGCACCGCGCCGTTGGCCACGGGCACCTGGAGCACCGTTCCTCGCACCCGCCGCTTCGGGACCCTGACGGGTACGGCGGCAGCAGCATCGACCATGCCGATGCGCATGGTGCCCTTGCGTGCGGCCTGACGCGTGGTGACATACACCAGGGCGGATGAGGCGTTCAGTGGTACGGCGGCGAGATCGACGGTTCGCAGCTCTCCCGCGCCCAGGGGGAGATCGTCACCGGCCGCGAACCCGACAGCCGCTCCGACGGACATGAAGGCGTCATCGTCCACCCCCGGTTGAGCGGGAGCCGGCGGACGTGGCGGGAGCTCGGGTGCCGGAGACACGTCCACAGGGATGGTGCTGCCGGCGGCACCGGCGAGAGTCAGCGAGATGTGGATGTGGTTGCGATGGCAGTAGTTGTCGTACTTTTCCTCGGGTTTGCTGAAGCAGCCCTTGAGCTCCGCCCAGCCGATCTCCGAACGGTACCCGCGCCAGATCCGATCGTTCCATCCGATGTACATGACACCCAACTGGAAGGCATGGCCGTGCATGCGGCCAGCCTGGTCGGGGCCGAGGAGCCAATTGAGGTACGCCTCCGCCATCGCGCGTTCCTCGGGAGTGCGGATATCGACCATCCAGTCGACCGCGCGTCCTTCCTTGTGCTCGCTTCGCCCACCGATCTCGCATCCGCGTGGGATGCCGATCACCTGCTGAGCTCCGTAGACCGCCTTGATCGTCTCGGCGATCGCCACCGCCCCTGGCTTCGGGGAGGGATCGCAGACGGACTGCCCCTCGTAGGCGATGGGCAGGTACGGCATGGGGGTGAGCGGCGCGGGCATTGCTGCGGTCAGTGAGGGATCCGGAACAGGGGCACCAGGCGCGAAGCCCGTCCAGTCCGAGGATGTCCACTCCCCCGGCCGAGTCGCCGACACCGGCGCGACCACCAGGACAGGCGCCATCACCAGGGCGACCACGATCCCTCCGATGACGGCACGGGCCGTTCGGATGCGGGGAAGCATGGCTCCACTGTGCCACGGGTCGGCCTGTCGGCTGCTCAGGCGGGCCGAGCATGTCAGGATTCCCCGGGTGCGAACCAGGATCGCCCCGACTCCCAGCGGCTTCCTCCACGTGGGCAATCTGGCCAACGCCCTCCTGACCCACTGGTGGGCGCAGGCAGAGGGGGGCACCACCCTCCTGCGCATCGACGATGTCGACGCCCCTCGCGTGCGCCGCGAGTACGTCGAGGACATCCACGGCCTGCTCGCGTGGCTCCAGATACCCGTCGCGATCGACGGAGACTCGATCACATCACCATCGGCGGCCCCGGACCGGTACTCGCGAATCGCCCGCGCCCGCTCGGCTCTCGACACCGCCCTGCGCAAGGGCATGCCTGCCTACGCATGCACCTGCAGCCGTTCCAGGCTCACCGACATCCCACGTGGCGGCTGCCCAGGCGGCTGCCGGCGGGCGGGTCACTCACTCGAGCCCGGAAGTTCGGCACTCCGGCTCGTGGTCGAGCCGGGCACGCTTGTGGGCACGGACGACTCCGCCGTGGACCTCGCGGAGGCGATGGGTGACTTCGTCGTCTGGCGTCGTGATGACCTTCCTGCCTATCAGTGGATCTCGGTCGTCGAGGACACCCACCACAAGATCACGCACATCCTGCGAGGCGCTGACCTGCGGGAGTCATCGGCGGCGCAGATCCACTTGGCCCAGTACCTGGAGGACCCACGGTTCATGGACGTGCAGATCCGCCACCACGGCCTGGTGACGGACGCCAGCGGCGTCAAGCTGTCGAAATCCCAGCTCGGTGCCGAGACCGGTCTGGCGCGTACCGAGGATCTGCGTCGTCACGTGCATGGACATGCTCGCTCGCTCGGCGAGGCCATCGGACTGCCCGTCGGGTGACCACCCCGTCCGGGCGCGGAATCAGGAGCGTGCGGCGAGGCGCGCCTTCAACGCATCTCGCTTCTCTTCGAATCGGCCCGCCTGCTCCTCGAGCGCGGTCATGAATGCCGCGAGCTCGTCACGTGCCGCCTCGCCGGTGGGGCCGAGGTCATCCCGATCGAAGACGCGCCACTTGCGCAGGACGGGCATGACGACGTCGTCGTGGTGCAGCCTGAGGTCGTAGATTCCCTCGACGGCGATCTGCACGGCCATGCGCCCGAAGCCCTCGATGCCGTGTCCCGGCATGGCGAAGTCGCGTACCGATCCGAGCACCGCGACCATCGTCTGGTCCGGCGCGAGATCGAAGGCGTCCTCGATCACGTTGCGGTAGAACAGCATGTGGAGGTTCTCGTCGAGTGCGATGCGGGTCAGCAGCTGCTCGGCGATGGGATCTCCGGTGGCGTCACCGGTGTTGCGATGCGAAACGCGGGTCGCCAACTCCTGGAAGGATACGTAGGTCAGTCCGGGTAGGAAGCCGGGGTGGATGGCGGTGAACCCCTCCTGCATATGGCGCATGCGGGCGTCCTCGAGGCCGCGCGGATCCACCGATCGTGTCGCCATCAGGTAGTCGCGGATTGCCGCGCCGTGCCGGGCCTCCTCTGCCGTCCAGCGTCCCAACCACGCTGCCCAGGCCCCATCGGTGCTCACATTGACGGCGATCTCCGTGTGGTAGCTGGGGAGGTTGTCCTCCGTCAGTAGGTTGATGATCAGGCTCGTCCGCGCCGCATCCGGGAACCGCTGCTCGTCCTCCGACCAGGCCTCTCCGCCGAGCGGTCCCTCGAAGTCGCGTCCTTGGCTCCACGGGATGTACTCGTGCGGATACCAGTCACGGGCCATGCCGAGGTGGCGGTCCAGCTCGCGTTCCACGGTGGGCTCGAGGTCCCTGGCCAGCACGTCATCGGGCATCACGGTCACCCGCACAGCCTGACACATCCAGAGCCACCCGCCCGCGCTGGTGCCTGCCGCATCGCAGTCGGCCCAGCACTCCGCATAATCCGTCGTCCATCCGGATCCGCGGCTACTGTGAATGCAGAGGCAGCTCTGGCGAGCAGTCGGGAGGACGAGATGAGGGAGCGGATCGCGGGAGCGGCATCGCCCGCCGAGGTGGCTCGGGAGACCTTCGACGGCACGGCAGCTACCGGTGACGCAGCCGACCAGGCCGAGCGGCTCACCATGATCATGGCGGCCGAGGCAGCGCGGAATGGCCTCGAGGGCACCAGCGGCGAGGGCAGTCTCGGTGACCTGCAGTATCCGCTTGAGGACGTCGAGTCCGTGCTTGCCATGGAGGACGCCGACGACGCCAGCGACGATCCGATGCATGCGGGCGGCCTGACGCCGCGGACCTGGGTGGAGGCCGAGGTCGCGGCGATGCATGTCGTTGATCTCGAGGACCCGGAGGCAGGCGTGTACCTCGGCGACGAGACGGACGCAGAGCGTGCGGACCCCCGCCACGACCAATTCGAAGGACGTCCGGAGGACCTCACCCCCGAGGACGAGACCCTGCTCGGAATCGACCCGTACGACGACTGAATCCCCGGACGAGGTGCTAGGCGAGGAGACCGCAGTGAGCCAGCGCCATGCGAACCAGGCGTCCCTGGCCCCCGCTCATCTCGGCTTGGAACTCAGGCGCCACCGCCTCCGCGGGAGAGACCCAGACCAGGTCCAGCGCGTCCTGCGAAGGAGAGCAGTCACCGTCGAGAGGCACCACGAACGCCAGGGCGACCGCATGCTGTCGGGGATCGTGGAAGCCCGTGACGCTCGCATCCGGGAAGTACTCCAACACCGTGAATGGCTGCGGAGAGGGTGCGACGCGGGGCAGCGCCATCGGCCCGAGGTCCTTCTCCAGGTGACGCAGAAGTGCGTCCCTGACGCGCTCGCCGTACATCACCCGACCGGAGACGACCGCGCGCGAGATGCTGCCGTCGGGCATGGCCCGCAGCAGAAGGCCGATCTGCGTGACCTCACCGCGCTCGTCGGTGCGCACCGGCACCGCATCGACGTACACGATGGGCAGTCGCTCTCGAGCGGACTCCAGCTCGTCCTCGGCCAGCCATGCACCGCGAGTGTCCAGCATGTCGCTCATCGGGTCGGCCTCCTCCGGGTGGGGAGCCTAGCGGCTGCCTGCGACGGGACCTAGGCTGGCGCGATGGCACACAGCACACCAGCATCCGATGGACCGACGCGTCCGGACGGCAGGGGCTATGCCGTGGTGCGAACCGAGGAGGACTGGCGAGAGCGGTTGACGGCGGATGAGTATCGCGTCCTGCGCGCAGCCGGCACCGAGCCCGCCTTCACTGGGCGCTACACCGACTCGCACGAGGTCGGTGTGTACCGCTGCCGCGGGTGCGAAGCCGAACTCTTCCGCAGCGACGCGAAGTTCGACTCCCACTGCGGCTGGCCCAGCTTCTTCACCCCGCTTGCAGCAGACTCGATCATCCTGCTGGAGGACAGGTCGGCGGGCATGCTGCGCACTGAGGTCCGGTGCGCTTCCTGCGGCGGCCACCTCGGCCACGTCTTCGTCGGGGAGGGCTACCCGACTCCCACGAATCAGCGTTACTGCATCAACTCCATCAGCCTGACCTTCGAGCCGGCGACAGACTGAGCATCCCCCGGGCGGGGTGCGCGGCGCGGCACCCCAGTGCCGTGGTCGGTGCCCCGTAGCCTGCTGGGGTGAGGCCCATACCCGCGACCGGAGGCTCCTTCGAGGCGGCCCTCGAGCGGCTGTCGGCCATCCAGCCCCGGGCAGAGTTCGTGCTCCAGGAGGCACCGGCCCCCCAGCGCCTCGCCCCCTTCACTGTGGCGATGACGGCTGACATGGCTGACCCCGAATCCGACCTGGTAAGCGGCCGCTTCGTGCTCCTCCACGATCCTGACGGGGTCGATGAATGGGAGGGCTCCTTCCGTGCGGTCGTCTTCGTACGGGCCGAACTCGAGGGCGACCTGAGGGAGGACGAGCTGCTGCACGATGTCGGCTGGAGTTGGGTCACGGAGGCGCTTGCTGAACGGAAGTGCTCCGTCTCCCAGGTGGGCGGCACCGTGACACGCACGACCGGGCGCTCGTTCGGCACGATGGGTGACCGACCCGTCGACGGATACGTCGAGATCCGCGCATCATGGACACCGAGCGAGGACGACACCGGTGCTCTCGTCGACGACATCGCCGACCATGCAGGCGCATGGCTGGACCTGATGGCACATGCGGCCGGAATGCCTCCTGTGCCCGTGGGGGTCACCACCGTGCATCCCCGACGCGTTCGCACCAGGGGCTGAGTGCTCTGGACGACACCACGCCAGAGCCCAGTCCCCCACCGCTCGAACCGCGCGAGGGAGTCCCGGAGGTCATCACTGACCTTGCGTCACTCGGTGCCTACTGTGCCCGTCTCGCCGGCGGCTCCGGGCCCGTCGCGATCGATGCAGAACGCGCCTCGGGCTTCCGTTACAGCCAGCGTGCCTACCTCATCCAGATCCGGCGCGCAGGCGCTGGCACGGCACTGATCGACCCGATCGCACTGCCGGACCTCGCTGCCCTCCAGCAGGCCATCGGCGGTGCGGAGTGGATCCTGCACGCGGCGACCCAGGACCTTCCGTGCCTTGCGGACGTGGGACTGCGACCCGATGCCCTCTTCGACACCGAGCTTGCCGGGCGTCTCCTGGGTCGCGAACGGGTGGGACTGGCAGCACTCATGCTCAGCGAGCTCGGACAGGTCATCGAGAAGGGACACGGAGCAACGGACTGGTCGGCTCGTCCGCTCACCGCGGCGCAGCTGCGGTACGCCGCTCTCGACGTAGAGCTGTTGATCGAGCTGCGGGATGTCCTGGCGGAGGAGTTGCGATCGGCCGGCAAGTGGGAGATCGCCCAGGAGGAGTTCCACTCCCTGCTGGCCTTCGAGCCGCGCCCGCGCACGGACGAGGACTGGCGGCGGACGTCGGGGCTGCATCGCGTGCGCAAGCCGCGGGCCCTGGCGGTGGTCCGGGAGCTGTGGCGCGCCCGTGACGAGCTGGCCCGGGAACGCGACATCGCGGTCGGGCGCCTGCTGCCCGACACGGCGCTGATCGCGGCAGCCGAGTCCGATGCCGGGTCCGTGGAGGCCCTGCTGGAGACCGACGGGTTCCACGGCCGGGGCGCCCAGCGCTACGCACGTCGCTGGTGGGCGGCCGTCTCAGCGGCGCGGCAGCTGCCCGAGGCGGAGCTGCCCCTGCGGACACCCCGAGCGGAGGGGCCTCCGCCGCCGCGGGCATGGGCGGATCGCGATCCGCAGGCCCACGCCCGCCTCTCCCGGGCGCGGGCGGACCTCGCCGCCGCAGCCGAGTCCCTCCACCTGCCCGTCGAGAACCTCCTGTCGCCGGAGACCGTGCGCAGACTGTGCTGGAACCCACCGGTGCCCGCGGGTCTGACCGACGTGCAGGACTTCCTCCGCCTCCACGGCGCGCGCCCATGGCAGATCGAGTCGTGCGCGGACCTGCTCATGCGGGCTCTCGACGAGCCAGCACAGCCAGCCGTCCCGCTGGATGACCCTGACCCTTCGGACAGCGAAGTTACCCACGAGTAGCCGCAGAAGTTACTGACCGGTAATATTGGACCGCCCCAGCAGCAGAGGTCCCGGAGGTTGAGCCGTCATGTCACGTGCCCTGCAGGAAGTCGTGTTCGTCGACGGGGTTCGAACCCCCTTCGGCAAGGCCGGCGGGTCGCTCGCGGAGACGCGGGCCGACGATCTCGTCGTCGCCGTGTTCCGGGAGCTGCTCCGGCGCAACCCGAGCCTGCCGGCGGAGCGGATCGACGATGTGGCTGTCGCCGCCACGACGCAGGTCGGCGATCAGGGCATGACCCTCGGTCGAACCGCATCGCTTCTGGCCGGGTTGCCGAAGAGCGTTCCCGGCTACGCGATCGACCGCATGTGCGCGGGGGCGATGACGGCAGTCACGACACTCAGTGCCGGCATCATGTCCGGTGCCATCGATGTCGCCCTGGCGGGCGGAGTCGAGAGCATGTCAAGGCACCCGATGGGCGACGGCATGGACCCGAATCCGCGCTTCCTGTCCGAGCGCCTCGTGGACACCGACGCTCTCGTCATGGGTGCTACGGCGGAGAACCTGCACGACCGCTACCCCTCGCTGACCAAGGAGCGCGCGGACGCGTATGCCGCCGCTTCCCAGGCCAAGACAGCCCATGCCTATGCGCAGGGCTGGATCCAGCCGGACCTGGTACCGGTGGCCACCCGGTCCGCCGAGCTGGGCTGGGGATTGCTGACCGCCGACGAGGCGATGCGCCCGGAAACGACGTTGGAAGGCCTGTCCGGGCTCAAGACACCCTTCCGGGCCCATGGCCGCGTCACCGCCGGCAATGCCTCCGGGCTCAACGACGGCGCCACCGCCGCCCTGCTCGCCTCGGAGGCCGCCGCAGACGAGCTCGGACTCTCCAAGCGCATGCGCATGGTGGGCTACGCCTTCGCCGGTGTCGAGCCGGAGTTCATGGGGGTGGGTCCGGTGCCGAGCACCGAGAAGGCACTCGCCAAGAGCGGACTCTCCATCGACGACATCGATCTCTTCGAGATCAACGAGGCTTTCGCGGTACAGGTGCTGGCCATGCTCGAGCACTTCGGCATCGCCGATGACGATCCTCGGGTCAACCCGATGGGAGGTGCCATCGCGGTGGGGCATCCTCTGGCCTCCAGCGGCATCAGGCTGATGAGCAACCTTGCGCGCGACTTCGAGCGAAACCCGGCCGCGCGCTACGGCATCACCACCATGTGCATCGGGCTGGGCATGGGCGGCACGGTCATCTGGGAGAACCTTGGCCACGACGGCGGCACGGCACGAGACAGGAGAAGCGCATGAGCGATGCAGGTGCCGTGAACCCGGATGAAGTCGTTGCGCACGCCCGCGTGCGACGCGTCGACCTGCCTGGTGGCGCAGGGGTCCTCGCACTGATCACGATCGACAACGATCGCGACCACACCCGCCCCACGACGTTCGGGCCGGCAGGGATGGCCTCACTCGACGCTGCCCTCGACACCGTGAGTGCGATGGACGACATCGTCGCCGTCGGTGTCACCGGCAAGCCGTTCATCTTCGCCGTTGGCGCCGACCTGTCCGCGATCGGCCTGGTGAACCAGCGCGAGGTGATCCTCGAGTTCGGCCGCATGGGGCACAGGGTCTTCCGGCGCCTCGGGGAGCTGGACGTTCCCTCCTTCGCCTTCGTCAACGGAGCTGCGATGGGGGGCGGCACCGAACTGGCGTTGAACTGCACGTATCGGACGATGTCGTCGGCCGCCGCCGCCATGTCGCTGCCCGAGGTGTTCCTCGGGCTCATTCCCGGTTGGGGTGGATCATGGCTGCTGCCCAACCTGATCGGGCCGGCTGCCGCGCTCGAGGTCATCGTCGCGAATCCGCTGCAGCAGAACAAGCAGTTGAAGCCCAAGGATGCCCTGCGGCTGGGCATCGTCGACGTCGTGCTTGACTCCGCCGACTTCCTGGAGCAGTCCATCCGGTGGGCGGCGGGCGTCCTGACGGGCACCGTCGTGGTGGAGCGCCCCGTCGTCGACCGCGACAGCTGGGACGGCGTGGTCGACTTCGCGCAGACGATGCTCGACGACCGCCTGCACGGCGCGACCCCGGCGCCGTATCGCGCACTTGAGCTTGTTCGTGCGGCGCGTACCTCGTCACGATCCGAAGGCTTCGTCGCCGAGGACGAGGCTCTGGCCGATCTCGTCATGGGTGAGGACCTACGGGCGTCTCTCTACGCCTTCGATCTTGTTCAGAAGCGTGCCAAGCGGCCGGTGGGCGTCCCCGACAAGTCCCTCGCGCGCCCCGTGCGCAAGGTGGGCGTGGTGGGCGCCGGACTCATGGCCAGTCAGCTTGCCCTGCTCTTCGCCAAGCGGCTGCAGGTGCCGGTCGTCATGACCGATCTCGACGACGTCCGCGTCGAGAAGGGCCTCACCTACGTGCGCGACCAGATCGCCGCTGACCTGAGCAAGGGCAGGATCTCGCAGGACCGGGCGAACCGTCTATCCGCTCTGGTCTCCGGTTCCACCGACCCGCAGGTGTTCGCGGACGCAGATTTCGTCATCGAGGCCGTATTCGAGGACCTTGCCGTGAAGCAGACCCTCTTCGCGACGCTCGAGGGCATCGTGCGCCCCGACTGCATCCTGGCCACGAACACGTCCTCCCTCTCCGTCTCGAGCATGTCGGAGGGCCTCAAGCACCCTGAGCGGGTGGTGGGCTTCCACTTCTTCAACCCGGTCGCCGTCATGCCCCTGCTGGAGATCGCCCGTGCCGAGCTCACCGACGATCCCACACTGGCCACGGCTTTCGCGGTGGGCAAGCAGCTGAAGAAGACGTGCGTGCTCGTCAAGGACGCCCCGGCCTTCGTCGTCAACCGACTCCTGACCAGGTACCTGAACGAGGTCATCGCGGTGGTGGACGAGGGCACCAGCATCGAGGTCGCCGACCGGGCCAGTGCGGCCCTTGGGCTGCCCATGTCGCCCTTCGCCCTCCTCGGGCTCGTGGGCCCCGCCGTCGCCCTCCATGTCTCGGAGACGATGCACGCGGCCTTCCCCGACAGGTTCAGCGTCTCTGCCAACATGGCGCGGATCGTGGAAGCGGGCCTCTCGGCGGTCTGGATACCGGATGCCGGGGGCGCGATGGTGGTGGACCCACGGGTGGCCGCCCTGCTGGAGCAGGGAAGCTCCCCGAGCGACGAGCCTGCCATCCTGCGTCGGATCTCCCTGGCGCTCGCGGACGAGGCTCGGCGAATGCTCGACGAGGGCATCGTGGCAGAGCCTCAGGACATCGACCTGTGCATGATCATGGGTGCAGGCTGGCCGTTCTGGCTGGGTGGGCTGACCCCCTACCTCGATCGCTCCGGGGCCGCCGAGCAGGCGACAGGACGGCGCTTCCTGCCGCGAGGGGCGGCCTCGCTCCCGGCGTGACCGGTTAGCTCTGATCGGCGGTCGGCGCAGCCGCGTCGACCTGACTGTCGGCCGCGCCAGCGATGGTCTCGACGATCCGTCGGGAGACGTCCTGTGCGGTGAGCCCGCAGTCTGCCAGCACCTGGGCGCGCTTGCCGTGATCGAGGAAGCGCGCGGGGATGCCGATGGTGCGCACAGGCACGTCAATCCCGGAGTCCTGCAGAGCTCGGGAGATGCTGGCGCCCACGCCGCCGTTCCGGACTCCGTCCTCGACAACGACGACGAGCCGGAAGCGCGCAGCTTCAGTGACGATGTCCTCGTGCACAGGGGTGACCCACCCGGGGTCCACGGTCAGACAGCCGATTCCCTGAGCCCGCAGTCGCTCAGCGACCTCAACCGCCATTGCGGCAAAGACCCCCACCGAGATCAGGAGCACGTCCGGCTCCCCCGACTCAGCGATGACGTCGAAGCCCGGAGTGCTCCTCAACGCTGGCACCGGTGGTCCCAGCGCCCCCTTCGGGAATCGAACGACGGTCGGGGCATCCTCGACGTCAAGGGCCTGGCGGAGCAGGCCTCGCAGGGTCGGCTCGTCGCGCGGCGCAGCAATGCGCACCCCTGGCACGACCTGGAGCATGGCCAGATCCCACATCCCGTTGTGGCTCGCGCCGTCATCACCGGTGATCCCTGCCCGGTCGAGGACGAAGGTTACGCCCGCCCGATGCAGTGCGCAGTCCATCAGGACCTGGTCGAACGCCCGATTGAGGAAGGTCGCGTAGACGGCAACCACCGGATGCAGACCGGCGAATGCGAGGCCCGCCGCGCTGGTTGCTGCATGCTGCTCCGCGATCCCCACATCGAAGATGCGGTCCGGGAACTCGCGGGCGAACCGATCCAGGCCCGTGGGTCCCAGCATGGCGGCGGTGATCGCCACGATGTCGTCGCGCTCGCGCGCGACGCAGACCAGCTCGTCGGCGAATGTGGAGGTCCAGGTCGGGCCGACGCGCGAAACCGGGCGCCCGGTGCCGGGATCGATGACCCCCACCCCATGGAAGCGGTCGGCCTCGTCGTTCTCCGCAGGCGGGTAGCCATGGCCCTTGTGCGTGATCACGTGCACGATGACGGGCGCACCGAAGTCGCGGGCCAGAGTAAGGGCGAACTCCAGCTCGCCCTCGTCATGCCCGTCCACCGGGCCGATGTACTTGAGCCCGAGATCCTCGAACATGCCCTGCGGGGCAACGATGTCCTTGATGCCCTTCTTCATGCCGTGCAGGGCACCGTAGATCGGATTTCCCACCACCGGTGTGCGATGAAGAACGCGCTTGCCCCAGTCGAGGAAGCGCTCGTAGCCCCGTGTCGCACGCAGCGCGGCGAGGTGATGAGCGAGGCCGCCGATCGTGGGCGAGTAGCTGCGGGCATTGTCATTGACAACGATCACCATGGGCCGGTCCGAGGCGGCGATGTTGTTCAGCGCCTCCCAGGCCATGCCGCCGGTGAGCGCACCGTCGCCGATGACGGAGACGACGTGCCGGCGGCCAAGATCACCCTGAAGCTGCCAGGCCTTGGCGATGCCGTCTGCGTAGGAGAGGGCCGTCGATGCATGCGAGTTCTCGATGACGTCATGGACGCTCTCCACACGCGAGGGGTACCCGGAAAGGCCCTGGATCTGGCGCAGCGAGTCGAAGGCTGCGGCACGCCCGGTGAGCATCTTGTGGACGTAGGCCTGATGCCCGGTGTCCCAGAGGATGACGTCATCGGGTGAGGAGAACACTCGATGCAGGGCAATGGTGAGTTCGACGACCCCCAGATTGGGGCCGAGGTGACCGCCTGTGGCCGATACCTTCTCCACCAGGAAGTCACGGATCTCCTGCGCCAGGACGGGCAGCTGGGCCGGCGTGAGGGCCCGAACATCGCGAGGATCGCGGATGCCGTCAAGCAGGGTCACCCGGCGAGTGTAGGCGACCGACGGACCGCCCACCCGTCGACTCAGGCGCCGTGTCAGGGTGCCGATCCCCCGAGGGCCAGGAGCACGGCCTGGACCTGGCGACGCGTGTGGAGCAGGGCTGCGCCGGCTGCCTCCAGAGCCGTGAGGATGTCATCCGTAGCAGGCTCGTCGACCGTTCCTCGCACATCCGTCCTGGTGGTGGCGTAGGCACGACGCAGGCCCTCGATCTCGCCCTCGATGATGCGGTCGACCGCTGCTGCGAGGGCGCGTGGACGAGACCGCAGCGAGGAAGTTCGCAGGCAGGACGGAGACTGATCGAGCAGCCAGCCGACCACGCGCTCGGCGAACTCGGGACTGCCGGGTGGAGGGACATCTGAGGGCCATCCGGCAGGGGTAGCAGCCACGAGCCCTACAGCAATGAGCGCAGGACGTACTGGAGGATCCCACCGTGCCGGTAGTAATCGGCCTCCCCCGGGGTGTCGATTCGGACCAAGGCCGTGAACTCGACCGTGCGTCCATCGGCAGCCACCGCCTCGACATCGACCTCACGAGGCGTCACGCCTGCATTGAGCGCCACGATGCCGCGGATGGTGAAGACCTCGTCGCCCTGCAGCCCGAGGGTGTCGGCGGACACGCCGGGCTGGAACTGCAGCGGAAGGACTCCCATTCCGATGAGGTTCGAGCGGTGGATGCGCTCGTAGGACTCGGCGATGACGGCCCGTACGCCCAGCAGTGCTGTGCCCTTGGCAGCCCAGTCACGACTGGACCCGGAGCCGTACTCCTTGCCCGCGAGGATGACCAGGGGCGTTCGGTGCTCGGCGTATGACATGGCGGCGTCATAGACCGGCACCGTCGCGGCGTCCGGGGTGGTGAAGTCGATCGTGTACCCACCCTCGACGTCGTCCAGCATGAGATTCCGCAGACGGATGTTCGCGAAGGTGCCTCGGATCATCACCTCGTGGTTGCCGCGGCGTGAACCGTAGGAGTTGAAGTCCTTGCGATCGACGCCATGCTCCATCAGGTACCGCCCAGCGGGACTGTCGGGCTTGATCGATCCGGCGGGTGAGATGTGATCGGTGGTGACGGAGTCGCCGAGCTTGAGCAGGACTCTGGCACCCGCGATGTCCTCCACCTCCCGGGGCTGCAGCGGCATACCGTCGAAGTACGGGGCCTTGCGCACGTACGTGCTCGAGGGATCCCACGCGAAGGTCTGACCCGATGGCGTCTGAAGTGCGCGCCAGCGATCGTCTCCGGTGAAGACATCGGCATTGCGATGCACGAACTGCTCCGAGGTGACCGCCTCGTCGATCACAGCCTGGATCTCCTGCGCCGACGGCCAGATGTCGGCAAGGAAGACTCCGTGACCGGCACCATCGAACCCGAGGGGCTCATTGAGCAGATCGATGTCCATGGTGCCGGCGATCGCATAGGCGACCACGAGCGGCGGCGAGGCGAGGTAGTTCATCTTGACGTCGGGATTGATCCGGCCCTCGAAGTTCCGGTTTCCGGAGAGCACTGACACCACGGCGAGATCGGCATCGTTGACAGCCGCGCTCACCTCGGGAATGAGCGGGCCTGAGTTTCCGATGCAGGTCGTGCATCCGTACCCGACGACGCTGAAGCCAAGCTTGTCGAGGTAGGGCGACAGCCCGGCCTTGTCGTAGTAGTCGGTCACGACGCGCGAACCTGGTCCGAGCGTCGTCTTCACCCAGGGCTTGCGGCGCAGGCCCCGCTCGACCGCCTTCTTCGCGACAAGCCCCGCGCCGATCATCACGTACGGATTGGACGTGTTGGTGCACGACGTGATGGCGGCGATGGCCACGGCCCCGTGTCCGATCTCCACGGGCTCGCCGTCGATCGAGGTCTCGACGACAGTGGCGAGCTGCTTGGTGTAGTCCGGCAGCGACGCCTCGAACGCCGCCTTGGCCTCGGACAGCAGCACGCGGTCCTGCGGGCGCTTCGGGCCCGCGAGGGACGGCACGACCGTGGTCACATCGAGTTCGAGGTACTCCGAGTAGACCGCCTCGCGCGAGGGGTCGTGCCAGAGACCCTGCTCCTTGGCGTACGCCTCGACGAGGGCCACCTGAGGTGCCGGGCGTCCGGTCA
>JBIIJX010000270.1:0-2923 GCA_044233495.1 Candidatus Nanopelagicales bacterium | reverse complement strand
CCGCCGTGGAGCCGTACTCAGGCGACATGTTGCCGATGGTGGCGCGGTTGGCCAGTGGGACCGCACCGACGCCGTCGCCGTAGAACTCGACGAACTTGCCGACGACCCCGTGCTTGCGCAGCATCTGGGTGATGGTGAGGACCAGGTCCGTCGCGGTGGCCCCGGCAGGGAGTTCGCCGGTGAGCTTGAACCCGACGACCCGGGGTATGAGCATGGACACCGGCTGGCCCAGCATGGCGGCTTCGGCCTCGATCCCGCCGACTCCCCATCCCAGTACCCCGAGACCGTTCACCATCGTCGTGTGGGAGTCGGTGCCGACGACGGTGTCCGGGTATGCCTGACCGCCACGCGCCATCACGACACGGGCGAGAGCCTCGATGTTGACCTGGTGGACGATTCCCTGACCGGGCGGCACCACCTTGAACTCCTCGAACGCACCCTGACCCCAGCGCAGGAACTGGTAGCGCTCACGATTGCGCTCGTACTCCAGCTCGACGTTGCGCTCCTCGGCATCCGGTGTGCCGAAGAAGTCGGCGATGACGGAGTGGTCGATCACGAGTTCCGCCGGGTTCAGCGGCTCGATCCGGGCGGGATCTCCGCCAAGATCCCGGACCGCCTCGCGCATCGTGGCGAAGTCGACAACGACGGGTACCCCGGTGAAGTCCTGCATGACCACTCGCGCCGGGGTGAACTGGATCTCCTCGGAGGGCTCGGCGTCGGGGTTCCAGTCGCCGAGTGCGGCGACCGCCTCTCGCGTGACGTTCGCGCCGTCCTCGTTGCGCAGCAGGTTCTCGAGCAGGACCTTGTGGGTGAACGGCAGGCGCTCGGCGCCCGGCACCGCCGAGATGCGGAAGATCTCATACGTCTCGGGGCCGACTGTCAGGTGTCCGCGTGATCCGAAGCTGTCGATGCTGGGCACGTCGTGGCCTCCACTCTGATGATCTCTTGACGTCAAGATATCGCATGGGCGAAGAGGATCCGCCGCTGGCTCATCGCGGCACCAGGTGTGCCACGGCCTCGAAGTGGTGCGTCATGGGGAATGCGTCGAAAGCCGTCAGCGACGTCACGACGTAGCCGTTCTTCCTAGCCACCCTGATGTCCCGCGAGAGCGCCACGGGATCGCACGCGACGTAGACCAGCCGCGGGATGCCCGCCGAAGTGAGCACGCCCATCACGGACTCTCCGCCTCCAGACCGCGGTGGGTCCAGCACCACACCGTCAGGCGCTGCGTGGTCGCCATTCGCGATCCACCGCTGGACCTCTGCCGTATGCCACGACACCTGCGGGAGGTCCGCGAGTGCAGCCCGCCCCGAGGCCACGGACTGCGCTGAGGACTCCACCGCCACCACGGAGCCCCCCGGACCCACCGCCTCGCCCAGGAAGGCGGCGAACAGTCCCGCGCCCGCGTAGAGGTCCCACCAGCGCTCCCCCGGCGTGACGGCTGCGACGTCGACCACCGCGGCGACGAGCGCCTCCGGGAGCGCCGGGTGGACCTGCCAGAAACCCGCCACCTGCCACGTCCGATGCCGCACCCGCCGCTCGGATCCTGGGGCGCCGTGCGCCTCTGCGCGGACAGCGGGACTGTCGATCTCCGGCAGCGCCAGCAGGCAGTGGTCGACCGCCACGACGTCGTGCGAGCGATGCCGGCGCAGCCCGCGCGTTCCGGACGAATCCTCCGCCCAGCCGACCCTCGTCATCCACCGCAGGCCGTCCGAGTGGCCGGGCAACGGATGCACCCGGGCGTCGAGGACATCGAGGTCCTCCTCCGAGAGTCCGCCGAACCGCTGCAGGCTGGATCGCAGCACCTCCTCCTTGGCCTGGCGCTGGGCCGGCAGGCTCATGTGCTGGAAGTCGCACCCGCCGCATCCACCCGGACCGGAGAAGCGGCAGGGCGGCGCCACGCGGGTCGTGGCGCCATCGAGCACCTCGACGGCGTCTGCGCGCACCACCTTGCTTGCGACCTCGGTGACCCGAACCCGAACCCGCTCGCCGGGGATGGCATGTCGGACGAGCAGGGTGCGACCGGCATGGTGGGCGATCACGTGCCCGCCATGCGCGATCGCCTTGGCCTCCACCTCGAACTCATCGCCGGGCCTGAGGGACGGACTCTGTTCAGTCGGGGTCATGGGATGCCCTGACGCTCGAATCGAGCTGCCACGGGACGCTCGTCACCATGACCCCCGGCACGAACAGCAGGCGGCTCTTCAGGCGCAAGGCGGACTGATTGTGCAGGAGCTGCTCCCACCAGTGCCCGACGACGTACTCGGGAATGAAGATCGTGACGAGATCCTGCGGACTCTCGCTGCGCAACTGTCGGACGTAGTCGAGCACGGGCCGCGTGATCTCGCGATAGGGCGAGGCGAGGATCTTCAGTCGAACGGGGATCTGCTGGCGTTCCCATTCCCGCTGGAGGACAAGGGTGTCCTCGTGGTCGACGTCGACGGAAACGGCCTCCAGCACGGTGGGGCGTGACGCACGTGCGTACGCAAGTGCACGCATCGTGGGCTTGTGCAGCTTGCTGACCAGAACGATGACGTGCACGCGCGCTGGCAGCGTCGTCTTGACATCGCCGAAGGTGAGCATCTCGGTGCGGACCCGGTCGTAGTGACGATGGATGGCCTTCATGAGCAGGAAGATCAGCGGCATGGCCACCACCACGATCCATGCGCCCTTGGTGAACTTCGTGGCGAGCACGATGACAAGGACGGAGCCAGTCATCATCAGCCCGAGGGTGTTGATCGCACGTGACCGCCTCATGCGCCCCGCCTCGGCCCTGTCGACATCACCGCGCAGCGCGGTCGTCCAGTGCCGGACCATGCCGACCTGGCTGAGCGTGAAGGACACGAACACACCGATGATGTACAGCTGGATCAGGCCGCTTACGTCTGCCTGGTAAACGACGACCAGGAGGATGGCGAGGGCC
>JBIIJX010000236.1:0-3619 GCA_044233495.1 Candidatus Nanopelagicales bacterium | reverse complement strand
CTGATGAGGGTCGCCATCGCCGGCGCGGGCAAGGTAGGTCGAGCCATCGCACGCGAACTCGTCTCGAACGGCCATCAGGTGCTGCTCATCGACCGTGACGCAGAACTCGCGCGACCCGGAGTGGTCGAGGGGGCAGAGACGTTCATGGCCGACGCCTGTGAGATCTCGGCACTCGACGAGGCCGACATCGCCAGTTGCCAGGTCGTGGTCGCCGCGACCGGCGACGACAAGGTGAACCTCGTGGTCTCGCTGCTCGCCAAGACCGAGTACGGCGTCCCCCGTGTGGTGGCCCGCGTGAACCATCCCAAGAACGAGTGGATGTTCGACGAGTCCTGGGGCGTGGACGTCGCCGTGTCGACTCCGCGCATGCTCTCTGCACTCGTCGAGGAAGCGGTGTCGGTCGGGGACCTCGTTCGCCTGTTCACCTTTCGACAGGGGGACGCGAACCTCGTCGAGATCACCCTGTCCAGCGACTCACCCGTCGTGGGCCAGCGCGTCGGCGATCAGTCGTGGCCGCAGGACACGGCCCTTGTCGCCATCGTCCGCGGACCCCGGGTCATCGCGCCCACCCCTGACGATCCCCTCGATGTCGGCGACGAGCTGCTCTTCGTCGCGTCACCGGAGATGGAGCCGGAGCTTCAGCGCATGCTCGGCCACCTGTGACCGCGGGCGTTCGAACTGACTACTTCGCGGCCCGCTTCGCGCGGTAGACGGGCGCCAGCACCCGATACGTGGCATACGCGCCAGCGAGGTACAGCGGCCAGCCCAGCACGATCTTGACTACGCCGAGCGGCGCGACCGCTCCCATCAGGTAGAGGGGCACTTGGACGACGAGGCGCACGGCGAAGACCCCCACCCAGATCCAAGACGCCGCCGCGTACACCCGGCGCAGCTGGGCGTCTCTGCGCCATGACGTGCCCTCCCCCGTCAGGTACCCCATGGCGATGCCGAGAAGGGGCCAGCGCACGAGGATCGACACGAGGAATGCGGCGCCGTACCCGACATTGAGGAGCAGGCCCGGCACGAAGACATCCTCGGCGCGGCCGGTGCGCGAGGAGAACCACGCCGCGATGAGCAGACCGATGAACCCCGCCAGAACCTGCTGAAGCGGCTGCCTGCGCACGAGTCGCCACACCACGACAACGACCCCGGCGATGATGGCCGCCGCCAGTGACGGCCCGAGATCGCTGCCGGTGACGAGGTAGGCCACGATGAACACGACGGTCGGGAGTCCTGAGTCGATGATGCCGCGCCAACCTCCGAGGGCCCGCTCGAGCAGCAGGGCCTCCTGCCTGACCTCAGCGACGGACTCCACACCCTGCGGCTCGTCGTCCTGGGGCGCCTCCGGGTGGGCCGGACGCTGTTCTTGAGTCGGATCGTCGTTCGTCGGAACATCGTTCGCCGGTCCCGACTCGGCGGGGTCGGGCGCCGTCATCCGGCCTGGGGTTTCAACTCGTACCGCGGGTTGTAGATCGTCGGGTGTTCGGTGTGGCAGGTCAGCCGACCACGCACCACCATCGAACGACCCGCATCGACTCCGGGTATCCGACGGCGGCCGAGCCAGACGACGCGCAGGGAGCCGGAGCCGTCATCGAGCTCGATCTCCACCGCCGGCGGCGCACCCGCCGGTGGCGAGCACACGCTGCGCACGATCCCCCGCACCACCACGGGTTCTCCGGGCACGCACGCACTGATGCGCAGCGTCTGGGGGTCGGTCTCCTGGCGGGCCAGTTGCTGCAGATGCACCGCCTCGTCCTCGCTTCTGCTGCGGGTCAGGCGGGCCCACCAGCCGTCGCGCGGCTGCGAGTACGTGTCCTGAGGACGGATCATCGGGTCTCGGTGATCTCAGGTCCGCGAGCGAAGGGCGACGGGGGCGCCACGGCGGCCGTCGGCTCCTCGCCGGTGCGCGGCAGCCGGATCGGTATCGGGGCCCCCACCGGCATCGCCTCCGCACCGCGCACCACGATGAGGCTGCGAACCATGGCCTCGAGTGCGTCAGCCGCCTCGCCCGGACGCGCGGCCTTGCCGAGGAACACCGCCCGAAGGAACCAACGTGGTCCCTCGATCCCGCAGAACCGTGCGGGCTGGAGTCCTGCGGAGCCGTCCGAGGGGACGACCTGGGCGCGCAGCTCGGGACCGAAAGGCCCCTCAGCCACCTCGACCAGTCCCCCCGAGGAGTTGATCGATGCGGCGATCTGGGTGCGGATGTCCTCCCACATGCCGCCGCTGCGGGGCGCGGCATAGGGCTGCACCTGGACCATGGAATCCGGGCGGTTGAAGGTCAGCTGGGTGACTGTTCCGGTGGACTGGTCCGCCTGCGCCTGCACGTCGATGCCGGCCGTGGGAGTCACCAGGAGGGCACCGAGGTCGATCCGCTCGACCCCCGGATCCGAAGGAGCCTCCGAGACATCCCAGGGGCCATTGGCCCTCGAGTCCATGCGTCACCCTCCACGATCGATGTCCGGCTACCGTACTGCGCACCAGGCTGCGGTGACGAACCGGTCACTTCCCCCCGGTGGAGCCGAAGCCGCCGTTCGACCGCTGCGTCCCGGGCAGCGACTCCACCGGCACCCATCGCGCCTTCGCAACAGGCGTGATGACCAGTTGGGCGATGCGATCACCTCGGCGGAGCTCGATGGCCGTGTCAGGATCGTGGTTCACGAGCACGACCGCGATCTCACCGCGGTATCCCGCATCGACGACCCCCGGACCGTTGACCACGCCGAGGCCCGCGCGGGCGGCGAGCCCGCTCCGAGGGCACACAAGAGCCGTGTAGCCGTCGGGCAGGGCGATGCTGACTCCAGTGGGAACCACCGCTCGTTCCCCCGGTGCCAGATGCACCGCCGTCCGGGCGCGAAGGTCCATGCCAGCGTCGCCCGGATGCTCGTAGGCGGGGGCGGGCAGCTCCGGGTCGAGCATCGTGAGCAGCACGTCGACCGCCCCTCCCGGGGCCGTCATGGGTTGAGCTCGAAGGGATGGTCGTCGACATCGGGGCGCCAGGAGGGACCGCCCGCCGCACGATCGCGGATCGCGCCCTCCACGTGCTCAGCCGCTCCATTCTCGACGAAGTGCTGGATGGGAACCTGGACGAAGATCGCCGCCGCGCGCACGGCGAGCGGCCCCTCGGGACTGCCAAGGCGCCCCACGGCACGCGTGTAGACCCGGCGGCCCTTGACCCCGGCGACGTCAGCGGCGACCACGAGGTCCACGCCGACGGGCACAGGCCTGCGGAAGTCGCACTCAAGCCGACCTGTGACGGCGGGACTGGCCAGCAGCCAGTTGAGCGACCCGAGGATCTCGTCGAGCGCGGTGCTGAGCACGCCACCATGGGCGAGACCCGGTGCCCCCTGGTGGTGCTCCGTCACGCGGAAGATGCCCGAGACCGACAAGCCCTCACCCGCCGTGATCGACATGTGCAGGCCGGTCGGGTGGTCCACTCCGCAGCCGAAGCACCATCGATAGTGCGAGGGGATCACCTCACCCGGTCGCGGCGCGTGCTCGGCCCGCGGCGGGATGACGGCATCATCCGGCGGAGTGGTCGGCAGGGCCGTCGACGGGACTGAATCGGGGATCACGACGGGAGACTAGCCGGGTGCGCCGCCGCGGGGCCCGTGCGAGG
>JBIIJX010000066.1:0-11247 GCA_044233495.1 Candidatus Nanopelagicales bacterium | reverse complement strand
GGCTTCATCCGTGGACACCACTCGTTCCCGTCACCATGAGCGGCTTCTGCCGCGCTGGTGGGTATGGCTGCTGCCGGTAGGCATCGCCTCGATGCTGGGCACCGCCTACGGGGCCGCGCTGGGTGCCGACACCGGTTGGCTCGTGGCCACGGCGTGCCTGGCCCTCCTCGCTGTCCTCATCTGGATCACCTCCCCGACGGTTCGCGTTGACAGTGTCGGGATGCAGGCGGCCCGTGCCGTGCTTCCCTGGCAGTGCATCGGCGCAGTGAGACCCGTGTCGGCAGATGAGATCCGCGACCTTCGCGGTCCAGGGGCGGATGGCCGTCTCTACGTGACCCTGCGTCCGTGGGCCGCCCGGGGCGGTGTGCTGGTGACGCTCGACGATGCCCTGGATCCCCATCCCGCCTGGCTCATCTCCTCCCGCCACCCGGAGAGACTCGCTGCGGCCCTGGCTGCAACGATGGGCCCGAGGTCGTCAGCCTGACCAGCATCCGGGACGTTGCTCCCCTAGCCAGCGAGGTACCGATGGAAGACTCCGTGGAGAAGATCGAGATCAACCCCATCGCGCATCTCATCGCGCCCATTGCCGCCATCGGCGCCACGATGCTCGTCCGCAAGCTGATGAACGCCGGCTACGAGCGCACCACGGGACGCTCGGCCCCCGCACCCAGGGATCCGGCAGTGTCGTTCGGGCGTGCGCTGCTGTGGACTGCCGTCACGGCAGCAACGGCCGCGGTCGTCGAGGTCGCCGTCTATCGGATCGCGAACCAGATGGGCGAGCGCAGCATCAGCAGCTGAGTCGTCGGCTCGCCGTCACGCGCACTCGACGCACACGGGGCCACCCTTGCCCTCGTGGTCGAGCTGGCTCCTGTGCTGCACCAGAAAGCACTTGGCGCAGGTGAACTCGTCGGACTGACGCGGGAGAACGCGCACAGTCAGACTCTCGTCCGACAGGTCAGCACCGGGAAGCTCCAACGTCTCCGCCAGTTCGGCCTCGTCGACGTCGACTGCGGAGGATGACTTGTCGGCCCTTCGTGCCTTCAGCTCCTCGAGGCTGTCCTCCGCGAGCTCCTCGTCGGTCTTGCGAGGTGCGTCGTAGTCGGTCGCCATCTCTCGTCGCCCTTCGTCTGCTTCGTCTCGTGTCGTCCTCGCCCAGGTCAGGCGAGTGTTCCGGGTCACCCGCTCGCACGGCCCGAAGGCCGCCCCACGGGCATGCGCGCCAGATTGTGCCTCATCTCCCGTCGTTCGGCATGGCAGGGTAGGCCGAGGGGTGTCTCACCCCCGCCAACGCGACCCCGTCGGAAGGAATTCCCATGCCCCTCTACGCCCTCGGGGACCGGGTGCCGCGGATCGATCCGCTCGCCTTCGTCCACCCCGACGCCGTGATCATCGGCGACGTCACCGTGGGTCCGGAGTCCAGTATCTGGCCGACTGCCGTGCTGCGCGGTGACCACGGGTCCGTGGTCGTGGGAGCACAGACATCTGTGCAGGACGGCACCGTGGTGCACTGCACGGCCGCGCTCGACACCGTCATCGGAGACCGGTGCGTCGTGGGCCACAACGCCCACCTGGAGGGCTGTCGGATCGAGGACGGCAGCCTGATCGGATCCGGGTCGGTCGTTCTGCACCGCGCCGTCGTGGGGCCCCACGCACTCGTCGGAGCCGGAGCGGTGGTCGCCAACGGCACGGTCGTCCCGCCTGGCGCCCGCGCTCTCGGCGTCCCCGCCAGGATCACCGAGAACGCAGTGCTACCCGGTCATGCCGACGACGCCGTGGAGATCTACGTCCGCAATGCGCACTGGTACAACGCCGACCTGAGACGGCTGGACTGACGGGCACGGACACCTCTGTGACGACCGGGACTCGGCCATCGCAGGATGCCAGCTCTCACGGCATGTCGTCCGCGCCGGCCGCCAGAAGCAGGTCCGCGAGTGCTTCGGCGATCCTCGGCGCCGCGGCGACGAAGAAGGGACCGATCGATCCGTCCGGCTGCACCGGCGTGATGACGATGCCCGCCTCGCGCGCGATGAGTGCGCCCGCCGCGTGATCCCAGGGATTGAGTCCGTACTCGTAGAACGCGTCGACGCGACCCTCTGCGAGCCAGCAGAAGTCCACCACGGCGCATCCGCTGCGGCGGATGTCGCGCACCCGGCCGATGACCGATGCAAGCACCTCGGCCTGTCGCGTGCGCCGTGCCGCGGAATAGCCGAAACCGGTCGCGACGAGTGCCAGGTCCAGATCAGCGCAGGCGCTCCCGCGAACGCGCCGCACCTGGCCCTCCGTCACGCTCCACGCGCCGGCTCCGCGCACGCCGAGGAACACAGCGTCCTGATCCGGCAGGGCGACGACGCCCAGAACGCCTCCCGCCGCATCCTCGAGTGCCACAGAGACCCCCCAGAGCGGGATTCGGAAGAGGTAGTTGACGGTGCCGTCGAGTGGATCGACGACCCATCGGCGGCCGCTGCTGCCCGTTCGCTCGCCGCCCTCCTCCCCGAGGAATCCGTCCTCTGCGCATGCGGCGAGCACCATGTCCACGATGAGTCGCTCGGCGCCTCGATCCATCGCGGAGACTGCATCGGTCGGCGTGCTCTTGGTGTCGACGGGCAGATCGATGGGCCGCTCGTCGCGCAGGAATGCTCCTGCTGTCGTCGCCGCTCGCCAGGCCAGGGGGAGGTCCGGGTGAAGGGCGAGCAGTTCGTTGAGGTCGTGGGGCTCCGACGGCATGGGCCCATCCTGCCCGTCCGCTCACCGCTGTAGCGTCAGGGCGTGCTGAGGGCCTACCGATCCGCGTTGAGCCTGCCGGGCACCTTCCGGTTCTCGTCCACCGGCTTCCTGGCCCGACTGCCCATCGCGATGGTGGGCCTCGGCATCGTCCTGCTGGTCAGTGAGATGACGGGCTCGTATGCGGCAGCGGGGGCCCTCTCAGCCGCCTTCCAGCTCCCGGCTGCGCTCGGCGCCGTGGTCACGAGTCGCTGGACCGACCGCCTGGGGCAGAGTCGCACCCTGCCGTGGCTCGGCGGGCTCAGCGCATCCTTCCTCGTGGCGTTCGTCGTCTCCGTGCAGCTCGGGGCGCCCGTGCTCGTTCAGGGTCTCGTCGTCGCGTGCGCCGGTCTCACGCAGCCGGCGATCGGATCCATGGTTCGGACACGGTGGGCCGCCAACGTCGCCGACGAGTCGACCCTGCGCAGCGCCTTCGCTCTGGAGAGCGTCATCGACGAGCTCATCTTCACCATCGGGCCGCTGGTCACGGCCTTCCTCGCGTTCCAGCTGGCGCTGCCACTGCCCCTGCTCCTCGCCGCGACGATGGGCGTGGTCGGCGCCGTCCTGCTGTCCCTCCAGCGTCACACCCAGCCGCCGCCGAGCCACCACGACACACAGGGCCTCGAGCCGCGACGCTGGATCCTGGCCTACCCCGGAGCCGCCCTCGTGGTGCTCGCCGCGCTGGGGATCGGCTCGGTGTTCGGCAGCTTCGAGGTATCCGTCGTTGCCTTCACCAGCGAGGCAGGGGCAGCCGAGGCATCCGGCCTCGTGCTCGCCGTCTACGCGCTCGGCAGCATGCTCAGCGGGATCTGGTTCGGATCGCGCCACTGGCGCATGACCCTCGGGCGGCAGATGCTCGTGCTGCCCGTCCTGCTCACCGCTGCGCTCGTCCTCGCGCCGTTCGCCCCCACGATCACGCTCCTGACCATCGTCACCGCCATCGCCGGCGTCGCTGTCTCCCCCACGCTGATCGCATCGTTCAGCCTGACGCGGCGCCTCGTGCCCGCCTCTCGCCTGACGGAGGGGCTCACATGGACCAACTCCGGGCTCGCCGTGGGCTTCTCCATGGGTGTCGCGCTGGGCGGGATCGTGGTGGACGCTCACGGCACGAGCTGGGGCTTCACCGTATCCATCGTCGGTGCCGCACTCGCCTCCGTCGTGGGCCTGGTGGGACAGGGCGTCTTCGCGGCGGCCCGAGCCGGAGCCGATGAAGCAGGGCCACCCCTCAGCTACAACGACGACCCCCTGCCCGGTCCGCAACCAGGTGGCGTGGCAGACGATCCCCGCTGACCCGCCCGAGGGTGCTGGCCCATTCAGGGCGCCGGACGCGCTAGGTTCTTACCTGCGGGAGACACTCGCGCCTCGTTCACGTCGGGAGCACACCCTGGAGACGTTCAGCCCTCGCGAGGTTCAGGCACGCGTGCGCTCGGGCGAGTCTGCCGAGGCCGTCGCGGCCGACACCGGATGGGATCTGGCGAAGGTGCTCCGCTACGCGGAGCCCCTCCTGGACGAGCGCGCCTACATGGCCCAGCAGGGCGCGCAGGTGGAGGTCCGACGGTCAGGTGGCGGCGCCACCCTCGCAGAGTCGTGTGCGCAGCAACTCGGCACCGGGCGGGCCGACGACATCGAGTGGGACTCGTACCGGCGCGAGGACGGTCGATGGATCGTCACCGCCGCTGTGCCCGGGCAGGGCACGGCTGCGTGGACCTATGACCATCATGGACGCAACCTTCACCCCCTCGATGACCTCGCCAGGGCGCTCATGGGGGCGGCGCCGCTCGCAGAGCGAGTTGTCACCGACGACGACATCGCCGCTGCACTCGATCTCACGGCCACGGTATCCGTCGTCCGAGAGACTCCCCCAGGTCGTCCCCACCTTGTCGCGGTGGAGGACGCCGACGACTCCGCTGCAGAGTCAGACGACGACGATCTCAGCCTCATCAACCAGGACGTCGACCCCGGATACCCGACCGGAGCCGGAGACGCCGCTGAGCGCGAGGGAGCAGGCTCCACGTACGACCAGGAGACGATCACGCTGCCGCGCGAGGCACCGACCCCGCCCGCGGCCAGCGAGGAGCGAACGGGACGCAAGTCGCGCGGACGGAAGGGGCGAGCGAGCATTCCCAGCTGGGACGAGATCCTGTTCGGTGCAGGTCGCCCCGAGGACTGAAGGATCGGCGGGCTCAGGCTCCCCCGAACGGGAGCGGTTCGCTCGACATGTGCTCCCTCTTCGCTCGCGAGGCCGTCATCCTCGCGCCGTAATGACGTCGACACAGCACCTCATAGGACACCGTGTCGGCCTCACCGGCAGCGGTGTCGCCGACGAGGACCTGATCACCCTCCACGACCATCTCGCCGTTGACGGTGCGGGCGTTGTGGATCGCGCGACCCCCGCACCAGCACAACGCCTCGACCTGCAGCACCTGCACGCGGTCCGCCAGCTCGACGAGCCGCGCCGATCCGGGGAACAGGCGGGTTCGGAAGTCCGTCATGATGCCGAAGGCGAAGACGTCGATCGACAGCTCGTCCACGATCGATGCCAGCTGCTCGACCTGGGGCTCGGTGTAGAACTGCACTTCGTCGCAGATGAGGTAGTCGACTCGCGCCCCCTGGGACAGGCGATCCACGACGAGTCGTCGGATGTCCAGGGTGTCATGGACCTCGATGGCGTGCACCGAGAGCCCGAGGCGACTCGACAGCACGGACTCACCTGCCCGGTCCAGGCGGGTGAACACCAGTCCGGAGCGACCGCGAGATGCATGGTTGTGGTCGGTCTGCAGGGCAAGTGTCGACTTGCCGCAGTCCATCGTCCCGGCATAGAAGGTCAGCTCGGCCACGACAACATCCTTGCGCACCGCGTGCCCGCGCGGGGATTGCTCTCGCGGGGATTGCTCTCGCGGGCAATGCCTCGCACGGGACACCCCTCACGCACATGACGGTTGGCCATCGGGAGCTACCGGCGCTCCACGAGCGCAGGGATCATCAGCTCCTCCACAGACAGGCCTCCGTGCTGCCCCAGCAGGCCGGACACCGTCGCGTCGATCCCGCTGGACAGCGTGCACGCACCCCTGGGCAGCGCGACGAGGTCGCCGATCCGCTCCAGCAGCGCCGGGTCAACGGGGCCCATCAGATCGGCCGACGCAATGTCGTCGCGGGTCAGGATGTCGACCCTGTCGCCCAGGATGGCACGCCAGGTCGCCAGCACATCCGCGACGGCACCGGCCTGCACGTAGACGTGACGAGCGCGCGGCTCGCCCGCCCATCGGCGGACTCCCTCGGCCAGGCGCGGGTCGTCGTCCAGGGAGATGCGCTGGGTGGGCGGACACTCGAGCATGCCGTGATCGGACGTGACGATGAGGGTGCTGCCCGGCACGAGGGCCGCCATCAGCTGCTCGACCAGCTGGTCGACCCGGACGAGCGCCTCGCCCCACTGGCTGCTGCTGGGTCCGTGCTCATGGCCCACGCGGTCCAGCTCCGGCCAGTAGACGTAGGTGAAGCTCGCTTCGCTCGAGCCGAGGATGCCGGACAGAGCCGTGGTGCGATCTGCGATATCCGCGACTCCGACGTACTCCGCACCACGCAGCACGGCCCTGGTGAGTCCGGAGTTCTCGTACGCCGACGGTGCGAGCGTCGTCACGCGCACTCCGGACCGTGCGGCGCGTTCGAACACAGTGGGTTCGGGCTGCACGGCGATCGGCAGCGGATAGTGGCCCCAGTGCAGGGGCGTCAGCACCGCATCGTCGTCCGACAGTTCGAATGAGGCACCGACCATCCCATGCGCCCCCGCCAGGAGTCCGGTCCCCAGCGACGCCAGGCCCACGGGTGTCGTCGTCGGGAATGCCGCCTGGATCCCCGCCCCCGCGAGTGAGGTCACATGTGGGGCGAGAGCGGCGTGCGCCTGCAGGCCGGCCCAGCCGAGCCCGTCAATCAGGCACACCACGACATGCCGGGCCGCACCGAGCTCCAGCCGGTCGGTCATCCCCGGCACGCCGACGGCCGCACCTGCGGAGAGGCCGACATCGGCAAGAGTCAGCGGCGCATGGGGCGCGGTCACCGGGCGCGGGCCGCCGTCGCCTGGGAGAGCGCCGAGGCGAAGGTCAGCACCTGGGCCACCACGGGAGCCCCGTCTGCGGCCTCGGACACCCGGACGGACAGGTCGTCGTTGCTCGCGGTGCCGGTATAGCCATGATCTGCATCGCACTGTGGGTCTCCGCAGGAAGCCGGCTCCAGATCCAGTCGGCTGACGGCACCCCATCCGATAGTGAGGACTACCTCTGCAGCAGCGCCCCCGGGCCGGTGGCGCTCGGGATCGGTGACGACGCGCGACACCACGACCGAGTCGACTCGCTCCAGTCGCACCGCCTCCGTGGACGCCGTGGCCGAGGCGACCGGGTGACCGTCGTCGGCAGGATGCTCGTCCGTGTGCTCGACGATCAACCGAGTCGGAGTGAGAGCGAGCACGGTCACGTGCCTGCGCAGCTCATCGCGGTCGAACATCGCCTCGTGGTGCACGACGTAGGAGAGCACGGGCTCATCGGCGAGCGCTGTGACGAGGGCGTCCGCGACGAGATCCGGGTAGTACCCCGAGCGCTGGATGTCCTTCCGCAGCTGCTTTCCCAGCGAGGTCTCGGTCATGGACGGCATTGTTCCACCACGCTCGGGGGACTCCCCGCCCGCTGTCGACTTCATCACGTGTCGGTGTCCGTGCTGCCCCCTGCGCCGATATCCAGGGTCACAAAGACCACATCGTCCTCTTGCCGCTCGGTGCTAGGCCAGGCGCAGTGCTCGAAGAGGCCCAGCATGGACGCGTTGGAGACGAGCACTTCAGCCTCGAACCAACGAATGTGCTCGGCTTGCGCGCGCGCGACCAGTTCGTCCAGCAGGCGGCGACCGAGGCCCTGACGCTGCCACGCATCCGTGACGACGAAAGCCACCTCGGCACGCTCGGCGTCCATACGGTCGAAACGTCCCACTGCGACGATGTCGTCCCCGTTGACTGCGACGAGCGCCTCGCGTGCGACGTGGTCCACGATGGTGAAGTGATCGACCTCCGCGTCCGTCAGGTGCGGGTGCACGGCGAAGAAGCGCAGATAGACAGTCCGCTCGGACAGGCCGTCATGGAACCGGCGCAACGCCGCCCCGTCCGCCGGGTCGATGGGCCGGATTCGCACAGCGACGTCCGGGTCCCCCTCGCGGAGACGGGTCACAGATGCCTGCCACAGGTCCGGGAGAGGCGCATACCGCCGATTGTGTCCCACGGGTATGGTCTCGTCCATGCTGGCCTTGGATCGCGTGGACCGCACACTCTTCGACATCGCGCCGGAGGTGGAGGAGGCACTCCGATCCGCGGCTGCAGTCGTCGCACTCGAGTCGACCATCATCAGTCACGGGCTGCCACGCCCGGAGAACCTGCGGGTCGCATCGGAGGTCGAGGAGACCGTCCGCTCCTGTGGTGCCGTGCCCGCCACGATCGCGATCCTGGATGGACGCGTGCGCATCGGTCTCGACCAGGTGGCGCTCGAGCAGGTAGCTCACCGGGACGACATCACGAAGGTGAGCACACGCGACCTCGCGACCTTGGTCGCCCAGGGCGGCAGCGGGGCAACCACAGTGGCGGCGACGAGCCAGCTGGCGCACGCTGTCGGCATCCCGGTGTTCGCCACCGGCGGTCTCGGAGGCGTTCATCGGCACGCCCGCGAGAGTTGGGACGAATCAGCCGACCTCACGGCACTGTCGACGACACCTGTGGTCGTCGTGTGCTCAGGCGTCAAGTCCATCCTCGACGTCCAGGCAACCCTGGAAAGACTCGAGACCCTCCATGTCGGTGTCGTCGGCTATGACACCGACCGCTTCCCCGGCTTCTACCTCACCGACTCTGGCTTCGCTGTCGACTGGACGCTCACCACTGCCGACCAAGTCGCCGATGTGATGGTGGCCCGAGCCAGCCTTGGCATCGCGTCGTCGCTGGTGGTGGCGAACCCCCTGCCCGTCGACGAGCAGTTGGACCCGGACCTTCATCACGAGGTGCTCGAGGAGGGGCTTCGCCTCGCAGCCGCGCGCAATGTCACAGGCAAGGACGTCACGCCCTTCCTGCTCGACCACTTCCACAGGGCAACCCACGGCACCAGCCTGATCGTCAACGAGCGGATCATCGTGCGCAACGCCGACCTTGCGGCTCGCATCGGCGTCAGTCATGCCGGCAGGACCGGAAACGCCAGTGGGCGGTGAGCCCCGCCGCCATTGCGTGGTCGTGGGCGACGTCATGATGGACGTCAGCGCCGTCCTGGAGTCCGACATCGCCTATGCCAGTGACACCCCAGCGAGCATCACGGTGCTCCCCGGAGGTGGAGCGTGCAGCACCGCCGCGTGGATGGCGACACTCGGACATGCCGTGACGCTCGTGGGCTGCGTAGGTGCGGATGCGAACGGGCGCTACCTTCGGGATCGACTCACCTCCGCCGGCGTCGACGTGCACCTGCGGGTGGGCGAGCGCGCTACCGGAGCGTGCGTGGTGCTGGTTGACCGCCATCGCGAGAGGACCATGTTCCCCGACTCCGGTGCCAACGCCGAGCTGACGGCGTCAGACATCGTGGCGCACCTCAGCCCCGACGCCCACCTGCACCTGTCCGGCTACACACTGATGAACCCGCAGACGAGCCAGGCGGCGCTCGAGGCGTGCGAGCGGGCTCGGGAGATCGGCACGACACTGAGCATCGACCCCGCGTCCGCGGGGCCCATGCGCGAACACCTCGCGCTGTTCCGCGAACTGCTGCCCCGCCTGGACCTCATCATCGCCAACCAGGACGAGGCGGCCGTGCTTGCCGGGACCGACGATCCCGACCGCGCACTCGAGCAGTTGCGCTCGCTCGTCCCCTGCGCTGTCGTCAAGGTCGGTCGGCATGGGGTCATCGCAGCCGACCGTGAGGTCACGCTGCGGCAGCCGGCACCCACCGTGGATGTCCGCGACACCACCGGCGCGGGAGACGCCTTCACGGCCGGATTCCTGCCCGCCTGGCTCGCCGATGCACCACTGGCGGAGGCCGTCGCCCGAGGGCAGGAGGTCGCCGGGCGGTGCGTGGGCCGTGTCGGTACCAGCCCCCTGGACCCCTGACGCGACAGAATCGATCCCGCAGTCGCAGAGAGGACCCCATGCCCCGCCGCAGCACACCCCGTCCCGCTGAGCACGGGCGCATCATCGACGTGGACGTGTCCACCGAGATGCAGGGTTCGTTCCTGGAGTACGCCTATTCGGTCATCTACTCCCGCGCCCTGCCCGACGCGCGCGACGGCCTGAAGCCCGTCCAACGGCGCATCCTGTTCCAGATGGCTCAGATGGGGCTGCGCCCGGACCGGGGCCATGTCAAGAGCGCTCGGGTCGTGGGCGAGGTGATGGGTCGGCTGCATCCCCACGGGGACTCCGCGATCTACGACGCGCTCGTGCGCATGGCCCAGCCCTTCACGCTGCGGCTGCCTCTCGTCGACGGCCACGGGAACTTCGGCTCCCTCGACGACGGCCCCGCCGCCATGCGCTACACCGAGGCACGCCTCGCAGCGCCGGCTCTGGAGATGACCGCAAGCCTCGACGAGGATGTCGTCGACTTCGTGCCGAACTATGACGGACGTGAGCAGGAGCCGGCCGTCCTGCCGGCCGCGATCCCCAACCTTCTCGTCAACGGTGGCTCCGGCATCGCCGTGGGCATGGCCACCACTCTTGTCCCCCACAACCTGGGCGAGGTCCTGCACGCCGCCCGCCATCTCCTGCACAACCCTGACGCAGCCCTCACCGACCTCATGGCGTTCGTCCCCGGGCCGGATCTGCCCAGCGGTGGAGTCATCATCGGCATGGACGGCATACGTGAGGCGTACGAGACGGGCCGCGGAAGCTTTCGCGTGCGAGCACGTGTCCGAATCGAGCAGGTCAGCGCACGTCGGCGCGGCATCGTCGTCACCGAGCTCCCGCTGAACATCGGCCCCGAGAGAGTGATCGATCGCATCAAGGACGCCGTCCAGACGAAGAAGCTGCAAGGCATATCCGATGTCGTCGACCTCACCGACGGCGAATCCGGACTCCGGCTCGTCATCGAGATCAAGAACGGATTCCACGCCGAGGCCGTGCTCGAGCAGCTGTACCGTCTGACTCCGCTCGAGGACACCGTCAACATCAATGCCGTCGCACTCGTCGATGGGCAGCCGCGCACTCTCGGCCTGCGCGACATGCTGAAGGTGTGGCTCGGGCACCGTCAGGACGTCGTCCGTCGCCGGAGCCTGCACCGTCGGCGGAGAGCAGCGGACCGCCTCCACCTCGTGGAGGGCCTGCTCGTCGCCATCGTGGACATCGATGAGGTGATCCAGCTGATCCGAGAGTCCGACGATGCAGCGTCCGCGCGGGAACGATTGATGACAGTGTTCGACCTTTCAGAGCCACAGGCGAACTACATCCTCGATATGCCACTGCGGCGCCTGACGAAGTTCTCCCGAATCGAGTTG
>JBIIJX010000109.1:0-8413 GCA_044233495.1 Candidatus Nanopelagicales bacterium | reverse complement strand
ATCAGCACATCGTCGACGAAGATGGGGCGCAGGACGCGAACGTCGTTGAAGTGGGTCCCCCCGCTGTATGGGTCGTTGGTCACGAAGACGTCCCCGGGGTGGATGTCGCCCTCGAAGGCCTCGATGACGGCGCGGCACACGAGATGGTGGGTGCCAATGTGAACCGCGATGTCCTGCTCGCCCTGGGCCACCGGATTTCCCTCCGCATCAGCGAGGCTGCAGGAGAAGTCCTTGGCGTAGATCACGAAAGAGTGGCAGGTCATGAGGAACTGCTGCGCCATGAGCTCCACGGTGTTCATGAACGAGTTGCGCAGGATCTCGAAGGTCACCGGATCAATGGCGGACTTGCGTCCGGTCCGCGATCTTCGTGGAGTGGATGTCATGAGTCGACCGCCTCCGTGATCCTGAGGTTCTCCCACTCGTCCACGACAGCGCGGTGCGAGCCGGGAATGACCGTGGTGGCATCGGACTGCTCGATGATCGCCGGACCCTCGACGACATGGCCCGTCCGAAGCTTGCTGCGCTGGTACACGGGGGTTGCCACGGCCTTGCCGTCGGCATTCACAACCGCCATTCGCTGACCGCTGGGTGCTGGCCGAGTCGTCACGGCGGAGTGACGGCGGAAGGGAACCTGCGGAAGTCGCCCGATGGCGGTGAGGCCCAGTTGGTACAGCTCGACCCGGGCATGGGGATCGGTGTACGCGAAGTGCGCTTGGTACTCGTCCTGGAATGCCCGGACAGCCGCCTGGAGGGCCCCCCTGCCTCGGCCCATGGGAATGTCGAGGGAGCGCCACTGTCCGCGGTAGCGCATGCTGACGCGTCGCTCGAGGGCGATGGCGTCATCGGTGACACCCTCGAACCTCAAGCGCTCGCGTGCTTCGTCCTCGAGTGCGAGGAAGCGCTCCTCGAGGGTCGGCGGATCGATGTCGCTCGCATCACCTTGGTACATGACGGAGAAGTCGTGCCGGATGTCGACCAGCAGGCAGCCCAGCGCTGACGTCGTGCCCGGGCTCGGCGGCACGATCACGGTCGGGATGCCCAGCTCCGTCGCGATCGCGACGCCGTGCATGGGGCCCGCTCCACCGAAGACGACCAGCGGTGCCTGGGGCGACAGCGATCGCCGCGACTGGCGCATGAGTCGGATCGCGCTGGCGACAGCGCTGTCGGCGATGCGGATGATCGAGTGAGCGGCATCGCTGGGGGACAGGCCCAGGGGCTCGGCGATCTGCTCGCCGATCACGTGCCCGGCGGCCTCGGTATCCAGCGTGACGCTGCCGCCTGCGAGTGAGGTGCTCAGGCGCCCGAGCAGGAGGTTCGCGTCTGTGTTGGTGGGCTCGGTGCCGCCTCGACGGTAGGAGGCCGGCCCTGGGTGTGCACCTGCGGACCGAGGTCCGCTTCGCAGTGCTCCGGTGTCGTCGATCCACGCCACGGTGCCGCCGCCCGCGCCCACCGTCGCCAGCTCCACGCCGGGAAAAGAGATCGGGTGGCCGTACTCCACCCACCACTGCTTCGTGACGCGCACCTGGCCGTCCTGCACGAGGGTGATGTCCGAGCTGGTGCCGCCCATGTCGAGCGCGATCGCGTCCTGGTAGCCGCACTGCAGTGCGATGTGCCGTGCGGCCATGGCGCCTCCGGCGATGCTGGATGCCGCCAGTCGCAGCGGGTATGCCTGGGCGAGAGCGGCCGTCATCGATCCGCCGCCTGAGTGCATCAGCAGGAGGTCGCCGGTGTAGCCCGCTCGGCCGAGGTAGTCGGCCAGCCGGCCGATGTAGGTCGTGACGAGCGACCCGAGCAGAGCATTGGCGACCGTCGTCGAGAACCGCTCGTACTCATTGATCTCGGGAAGAACCTCGCTCGACAGGCTCACGTGCAGCTCCGGATCAACGGCGTGCAGGATCTCCCTCATCCGTACCTCGTGGACGTCGTTCGCATACGAGTTGATGAAGCAGACAGCGACCGTCCTGGCCCCGTGGGCGAGGATCTCCTCGGCGACCCGCCGGGCACCGGCGACGTCCAAGGGCTGCAGGACCCGCCCGGAGTAGTCGATGCGCTCGACGACCTCGAACCGATGGCGCCGGCGGATGTAGGGGGGCGCCACCTCGCGGTAGGCATCCCACACGTCCTCCTGCGTGCCGTCGCGGATCTCGATGACGTCTCGAAACCCCTGGGTGGTCAGCAGAGCGGCGGGCGGGAACTGCCGCATGACGAGGGCATTCGTGGTGATCGTGGTCCCGTGCGTGACGCGCTGCACAGTCGACAGATCGAGGTGGAGAGCCTCGAGCCCCTCGATCACGGAGGTGAGGGGATCGGACACCGAGGACGGCACCTTCGCGGTGCGGATCTCTCCGGTGGCGTCATCGAGCACGCACACGTCGGTGAAGGTGCCGCCGACATCGATCGCGACGCGTAGCGAGGGCAGTCGCGACGAAGAGACCCTGGCCCGTGCCACGTCAGCGCCCTGCTCGGCGTCGGGCCGGTCGCATGATGCTCTCGTGGAGCGTGAGATAGAGCAGCGTGATGGTCTCCGGATCGTTGATCGACCGCCCGAGCTGGTCCTCGACCCGGGACAGCCGGTAGCGGATGGAGTTGGGGTGAAGGTGCATCACGCGGCCCGTCTGCTGGATGTCGAGCCCGTTTCGCAGGTACTCGATGAGCGTCTCCAGTTGAGTCTCGTTCGAGACGAGTTCACCGAGGACTTCCGACGCGCGATCGCGCAGGGTCACCTCCGGCACGCTGCCGAGGATGAAGTCGATGAATCCCACCCGGTGGAACGGGGTGAACTCGCCGGTGCGCGTGCTCGTCGACAGCGACATCTGGGCCTGTCGGAGGGCCGCCGGCGCTGCGGTGAGGTCGTGGAACGCCGAACTGGCGCCATGCACGTGGTCGGCCAGACGCTGAGTGAGCTGGATCGTGAACGCGTCGCTCGCGGCGTGAAGCACGGTGTAGTCACCGCGAAACACGCCGAGCAGCGCAGGCGTTGCCGTCAACTCGGCGATCTCCTGGACGAGCGTGAGGACGGGATCCGGCGCAGTCTCGGTGGTCGCGACCGGAGGCCCGGCGACGATGTGCGCCTGGAACGAGCCCTCGATCGGGAAGTGCAGCAGCACGAGTGCGTCGCGCATGCGCTGCAGGCGAGCGTCCGTGACCCCCTCAAGGATCTCGATCATCGCCTGGCCCCGCTGGATCTGGTCCTGGAGCCGCGCTGAGGCAACGGTTCGGGCGTGTGCCCGAAGGAGCTGCTGGACGGCAACCCGTGTCGATCGGAGCAGGCCGCTGTCGACATCGCGTCCCTCGGGCCATGCGAGCACGAGGTGGGTCGCGCGGTCACCCGACGACACCGAGCCGATGGACACTGTCCAGCGACCGACGCTGCGGCGCAGCTCACCCTCGTGCGAGGCGTCGAGGTACTCGCCGATGAGATGGATCGGTGCGCCTCCCTGCGCGGCAAGGACCTGCCGGCGGTCGTCGTACAGGATCGCCGTCACCTCGAGGCGGTCGGCGATCCTGCGGACCAGTTCAGCCTCCATGTCGGGCGCACTCAGAGCGCCGATGAGCTCGGTCTGCAGTCCGATGGCGGTGCTGAGCACGGCGACGTCATGGATGCCGGTCGAGCCGTTGACCTGGCGGAGGAAGGTGCTCAGGGTCGTCTCCTGGGCGAGCGAGTGCACGGTGATGCCGGCATGGATCGCCTCGTCGAGCAGGGCGTCGGGAACCTCCTGCCACAGCGGCCCCAGGCGGATGACGATGCCAGCGGCCTGGCGTGATGCGGCATCCCGGACGAAGGTGCGCAGGGCGGGCTCATGCGCGGCCCCCAGCGGCCAGCCGTCGGTGGCGATGAGCCAGCCTGCCTCGAGGGATGTCAGCCCGTCGGATCCCTCGGCCAGGCAGGCACCCGTCACCGGAGTCTGGAGGTCCAGCGGGGCGCCCCCGAGGTACTGCAGTCCGGCGACGGCAGCCACGCTGCCGAGTGTGACGGCTGGGCCCACCACGGTGCCTCCGGCAGGTAACGATTCTGTCACGGACACGAATTCTCCAGCGGGCTGCCACGGTGGAAGGAGGCTTGCATGCACACCGTACCCCTCATATGCCGCCAGTGCCGGATCTTATTTGGAGAATCTCCAAAACCACCGTCGAAACTATGTCGTCCTTCCCATTGCCCCTGCAGGTGCTGCTGCATACCTTCACGCCATGTCCGCCGTGGGTGGACACCTCGTTGTGCAAGGACGACGCACCCGCCGCAGGCGACCGCCTCGGCGCGCAAGGGAGGAACGGAATGGGTTCGCTTCGCGTGGCGGTCGATGTCGGGGGCACGTTCACGGACGTGTTCGTCCTCGACGAGGAGAACGCCCAGACCCGAGTAGGCAAGGTGCCCTCGACGCCGGACGATCCGGGTCGCGCGGTGATCCAGGCGGCCGCGTCCGTCGACGTCGACCTGTCTGAGGTCGTGCTCTTCAGCCACGGCACGACCGTGGCCACCAACGCCCTGATCACGCGCCGGTTCCCGCCCGCAGCCATGGTGACCACCAAGGGGTTCCGCGACGTCATCGAGATCCGCGACGGCACGAAGGACGACCTCTGGGATGCGTACAAGGACGTCGCCAAGCCCTACATCCGCCGCCGGGACCGCTACGAGGTCACTGAGCGCACCGACTACGAGGGCCGCGAGCTCGAGCCACTCGACGAGGCGGAGGCACGCGATCTCGCGGCTCGCCTGCGCCGCAAGGGTGTGCGCACGGTCGCTGTGTGCTTCGCCAATTCGTACGCGAACGGGGCTCATGAGCGGCGCATGAAGGAGATCCTCGAGGAGGAACTCCCGGGAGTGCGCGTGAGCACCTCCAGCGAGGTGCTGCCGGAGATCTTCGAGCACGACCGCTTCAACACCACCGTCGCCAATGCCGTGCTCGCACCTCTCGTCGGCGACTACGTGCACGACCTCGGGGAGAACCTGAAGAAGGGCGGCTACGAGGGCGACCTCCTGCTCCTGCACTCCGGCGGGGGTTCGATGACGGAGCGCATGGTGCAGAAGTACGCCGTCCGTCTCGCCGCCTCGGGCATCGCTGCGGGCGCCATCGCCGCACGCCACCTCGCTGCCGAAGCCGGCTTCCCGAACGCCATCGGCCTCGACATGGGGGGCACCAGCACTGACATCACCCTCGTGTACGACGGTGAGGTTCGCGTCACGAAGGAATGGTTCGTCGAGTACGGCTACCCCATCTGCTTCCCGAGCATCGAGGTGCTGACGATCGGCGCGGGAGGGGGATCGCTGGCCTGGATCGACGCAGCCGGATCGCTGCGCAACGGCCCGCAGTCCGCGGGGGCCACGCCCGGACCCGCCGCCTACGGCACCGGGGGCACCCAGCCGACCAACACCGATGCCAACATCGTGCTCAACCGCCTCGGCATCGAGCTCGCCGGCGGCAAGATGACGCTCAAGCCGGAACTGGCGCGCGAGGCCATCCGCACTGGCGTGGCGGTGCCCTTCGGCATGACGGAGGAAGAGGCGGCCCTCGCGGTCGTCAAGGTCGCGAACGCGAACATGGCCGACGCCGTGCGGCTGGTCTCGATCCGTCGCGGATACGACCCCCGGGAGTTCGCCCTGGTCGCCTTCGGAGGTGCCGGAGCCCTGCACGGGGCGGCGCTGGCCCGCGAGCTGTCGATCCCGACGGTGCTCGTGCCGCCGAATCCCGGAGTGACCTCGGCCCTGGGCTGCCTGCTCGTCGACATCCGACATGACCTCTCGGTGATGTACCAGAAGTCCCTCGCTGAGGCGAACTCCGACGAGATGGAGGAGATCTACCGCGGGCTCGAGAAGGACGCCGCCGCGCACCTGGCGGCAGAGGGCGTGGCGTCCGACCAGGTGGTGCTGGAGCGCACCGCCGCCATGCGCTACCTCGGGCAGTGGCGCTCGCTGACGGTGACCCTCGGCCAGGGCCCCGATCCCCTCCTCGACGCGGTCACCCGATTCCACCGCGAGCACGAGCGGGAGTACTCCTTCAGCCAGCTCGACGCTCCGGTCGAGATCTACCAGCTCGGCCTGCGCGCGATCGGCGTCACCCCGAAGCCCAAACTCGCCGTCGGCGAGGTCGTCGTGGCGGAGCCGCCTGCACCCAAGGAGGTGCGCGAGGTGTGGTTCGAGACCGAGGACGGCACCGGGCGTCCTGTTGCCACGCCGGTGTACGAGCGCTCAGAGCTCGCCCCCGGCGTCACCGCGAACGGCCCCGCGATCATCGACCAGCTTGACTCCACGACGGTGGTGCCGCCGCGCACGCGGTGGGAGATCGACAAGAACTGGAACATCCTCATTCACATTCTGGAGGTGTCGGAGTGACTGCCACGATCGAACGACGAGCGGGAGAGAGCCATCTCGACCCGGTGACCTTCGAGGTCCTGAAGAACGCCTTCACCACGAGCGTCGACCTGATGAGCGCGCAGATCCTGCGCACGTGCCACTCGTTCGTCATCTATGCGCGCGACTTCTCCTGCGCGCTCGTCGACGCCAAGGGCAACACCGTCATGCAGGGCAGCCAGGACGTCGCCGTCCACGTCGGCACCCTGCACTTCGGGGCGCAGGCGATCCTCGCCCGGTTCAAGGACGACATCCATCCCGGCGACATCTTCGGCGTCAATGACCCCTACTCCGGTGGCACGCACTTCAATGACGTTCGCATCGTGCGGCCGATCTTCGCGGAGGGCGAGCTGATCGCCTTCGCCATGTCCATGGGGCACTGGTCCGACATGGGCGGCACCGTGCCGGGGTCGTTCGACGTCAACGCTCGGGAGCACTTCGGCGAGGGCTTCCGCATGGTCCCGGTCAAGCTCTGGGACCGCGGAGTGTTCCGCGAGGATGTCGCCGAGCTCATTGTCGCCAACACTCGCGCACCGGCGTCCAACATGGGCGACATGCGCGCCCAGGCCGAGGCCACCGGCGTGTGCGAGCGCGAGATCATCCGGCTCACCCACAAGTACGGCAAGGACACCGTCGTGGCGGCGTTCGACGAGGTGCAGGACTACGTCGAGCGCCTGACGCGGGCGCGTATCGCCGAGCTGCCCGACGGTGAGTGGGAGGCGGTCGACTACATCGACTACGACCCGGCCCACGGTGAGGGACTGGTGCCGGTCAAGGTCAAGATGCGGATCGACGGCGACCAGATCCACTACGACCTCTCGGAGTCGGCCCCTGCCGTGGCGAGCTTCCTGAACTCCGGCTTCGGCGCCTCGTTCTCCGGGGTGGTGGCAGGGACGAAGACCTTCTTCCCCGACATTCCGCTGAACTCCGGCTTCTATCGGGCTATCACCTGCGACCTCGGCCCCGAGGGCACCGTCGTCAACGCGGGGTGGCCCATCGCCGTCACGGGCTTCTGCTCGGGGCCCTACGAGAAGATCATGAGCGCGATCTTCGAGCTGTGGTCAGGGCTCATGCCGGAGCGGGCCATCGCATGCTCCTTCAACCTGGAGTACCTGCTGATCGGCGGCAAGGATGCGCGCAAGGACGACGGCGGATACTTCATGTGGTACGACTGGATGGTCGGCGGATGGGGCGGCCGCAACGGCAAGGACGGCGCCAACTGCACGTCGCCGCTGTTCGGCGTGGGCCTGGCCGTTCAGTCCTTCGAGGGCCAGGAGCGCCTGACTCCCGTCGTCACCGACTGCCACGAGATCGTCACCGACTCGGGTGGGCCCGGCCGCTATCGCGGCGGCTGCGGCGTGGAGAAGGGCGGCACGCTCACCGCGGCCGAGCGCTCGGTCATGAGCTACTGCTGCGACCGCTCGCGGAACGTGGCGTGGGGTGTTGCCGGCGGCCTCCCGTCGAGCCCCCACGGCGTGTGGCTCAACAAGGGGACGGACGCCGAGCGCTACCTCGGTGCTGTGTTCTCGAACGTGCCGGTGAGCGAGGGTGATCGCTTCACGCGGCCCTCGGCCGGTGGCGGTGGCTACGGCGATCCGCTCGACCGGCCGACCGAGGAGGTCCTCGACGACGTCGTCGACGGATACGTGTCCGTCGAGCGGGCGCTCAAGGACTACGGCGTCGTCGTGACCCTCGTCGACGCCGACACTGACGACTACGCGATCGACGAGGAGGCTACGGCTTCGGCGCGTGCCGCCATGCGACGAGACCGCCTCGGATGGCTGTCCGAGGACGCCGAGTCCGTTGCAGAGCGTTATCGCGCAGGCGAGCTCAACGAGCTTGACCTCATCCGCCAGTACGGCGTCATCGTCGACTGGGGCACGGGTCAGCTCTTTCCCAAGACCACCGGCCAGTTCCGTGACATGCTCAGGAAGCGAGCTGCGGCGTACTGGACGGCGGCGTGACCGGCACGACTCTCGTGGCGGAACTTGCGGTACACACACAAAGGAGAGGTGCATGAAGATCAGCAAGCGCTGGATCGGGGTCACGGCAGTCGCCGGGCTCCTG
>JBIIJX010000292.1:0-2507 GCA_044233495.1 Candidatus Nanopelagicales bacterium | reverse complement strand
CAGCGCATGCTCGACATGCTGACGGCGCGCCTGGCCGGGGACTACCTGCACACCGCTGCGATCTTCGATGAGGACATGCGGGTGCTGTCTCTCATCACGGATCCGAACGACTACGCCGGTCCAGCGACGGGGTACCGCCCCACCCCCGAGCGCCAGCGGCAGATCGACGACATCCGGCAGCAGCGGTCGGTCGAGGACCTCCGCGCCGAGCAGGAGTCCCATCGTGGCCGGCGACTCTCCGTGGCCGGCCCCGCACTGCGCGGGAGTGATCCACGCGATGTCGTCATCGGTGTCTCGCCGGCGACAGCGCGAGCCATCTGGCGCACGCTGGGCGGCCTGACCGTGGAGGAGGCTCTCGACGAACTGCTCGCCGGGCTGGAGGAGGAGGACTGCATCGGACGCATCGTGCGCATCAACGAGACGGTCGATCTGGGCATGATCGGACTCACCGCCGCGCGTCTGGCAGGCTCGGGCATCGGCGTTGGCCTGCAGGCCAAGGGCACTGCGCTCATCCATCGCCACGACCTGGCACCCCTGGCGAATCTCGAGCTGTACAGCGTGGCCCCCAGCCTGGGCCGTGCCGAGTACCGGGCACTCGGCCTCAACGCCGCACGTCATGCCAAGGGCGCGAGCCCCGAGCCGCAGCGCAATCCCTACTCCGACGAGGCGATCGAGGCGCGCTACCACACGTCGGTGGTCTCACTCATGGCCGTGGAACGCCAGTGGTGCGACCCCACCATGGCGCCTGAGCTGCTCGAGCTGGCGGCGCCATGACACGCGCCCGATCCGGACGATCCGCGGACACCATCAGCCTCGACGCCGTGCGCTCGGGTGAGATCTCACTCGACGACGTCCGCATCCATCCCGAGACCCTGCTGCACCAGGCCGCGGTGGCACGCACTCACGGCAATCCGCAGCTCGCCGCCAACCTCGAGCGCGCTGCCGAGCTGGCCATGATCGATGACGCGCGCGTCATGGAGATCTACGACGCCCTGCGCCCCCGTCGCTCGACCGCAGATGAGCTCGAGTCGATCGCCCTGGAGCTCGACAGGGCAGGCGCATCCCTCACTGCCGCCCTGGTCCGCGAGGCCCGGACCGCGTACGCCGCCAGGGGCCTGCTGGCATGAGACTCATCGCCGGGGTGGATATGGGGAATTCCACCACCGAGATCGTGATCGCCGATGCGGACCACGAGCCACCGCGACCCGTGGCTTGGGACCGGACTCCCACGCGCGGTTCCAAGGGGTCGGTCGAGGCCGCCCAGCACGCGGCGCGACTGCTCACGCGCCTGGAGCGTCGCAGCGGCGTGTCACCAGCCCTTGCGGTCCTGACGCCGCAGGCCCCTGTGCGCACCTGCATCGAGACGGTGTCCGTCGCGGGGCCGTCGCTGGGGCCGCTGCGCATCCTCGGGTGCGATCCGGCCAGTCCGGCTGGTGCGGGAGTGGCGATCGGCGAGCCGGTCTCCTCCGAGGACCCGACACCGCTCGGGCGTCCAGTCGTCATGGTGGCGCGCGACCCCTTGGGCTACCTCGACACCGTGGCGGCCCTCGAGCGGTGGGTCGCCGCCGGTGCCGACGTCCGCGGCGTCCTTCTCTCCGGAAACGAGGCACGCCTGGTCCAGCATCGCCTGTCCGTCTCCCTGCCGACGAGGCGCTGGCCTGCTCGCTCGTCCTGCTCGAGGTCGCGCCCGGACCTGTGCAGTCGATCGTCGATCCACTGTTCCTGATGTCTGCCCTCGAGCTCGACGCGTCGGATCGCGCGCCTGCGGCGGCAGCCGCGGCACTCGTAAGCGGGGCACGGTGTGCCGTGATCGGCGTCGGCTCACACCAGGGCCTACCCCGGGCCGAGCCGGCTCGACTCGACCCGGCATCCGACGGTGAGTGGGCGGATTCCTGGTCGGTGTCGATCGACGACCTCGCCGCGCCCACCAGCCTGCGACGGGCCGGCTCCGACCGGCTGGTCGCCACGTCGCGCCTGGCGTACACGGGGCAGCCCCAGGCGCAGGTTGAGGCCTTCGCCGACGCGTGCTCCGTTCCGGTCGAAGTGGTGGGCGATGAGCCGAGCGCGGCGGCCCTCGGCGCACGCACCACACCGGGATGCGACGCACGTGCCCTCGTCGTGGATCTCGGCGGCGGCACCGTCGACCTGATCGCCGACCAGGCCGCGACCGCCGCCGGATCAGGAGAGCTCCTCACAACGTGCGTGGGCGCCCTCGCATCGATCTCCCGCGGGACGGCCGAGTGGGTCAAGCGCGCGCCCGCAGTTCGCTTCGAGACACCGCATGTCATGACCACCGAGTCCTCGACCCGCGAGTTCGCACCACCGAACTCACCGGCCACCCTGGCGGGCTGGCTGGCCGTCCCGGGGCCGGCAGGCTACCTGCCCTTCGCCCGCGACCTCGGCTTGGGCGAGTGGCGGGCCCTGCGACTTGCCGCCAAGCGAGCGGTCATCGAGGGCAACGTCCGCAGGCTCGCCGATCGGCTGCCGATCCCCGCAGCGACGGCGGT
>JBIIJX010000016.1:0-23142 GCA_044233495.1 Candidatus Nanopelagicales bacterium | reverse complement strand
AATCATGATATTCGCCACAATCGACGGCACATCAATCAGATTCATCGACGAAATCCCGACCACACCACACCTCCCTCAACACCAGGGTCCCGGACGACTGATGGGATAGAGCGCTACAGCAACTTCAGGACGGACGTGGGCATCTGCATGGCCTGGGCCACCATCGCCGTGGCGGCGTCGGTGAGGATGTTTGCCGAGGTGAGGCTCATCATCTCCATGGCCATGTCGGCGTCGAGGATCTGGCTCACCGCTGCCTGCTGGTTGGAAACCGTGGCCTCGAGCACCTGGAGCGTGTTCTGGAGCGCCGCGATGTTGCCGGCGTTCTCCGCGCGCGAGTCGGTGATCGTGTTGATCGCAGTGGTGAAGTCGTTCACGCGGCTGGCCGTGTTGGCGACCGCGGCGATCGCGTCCGGCGTGACCGTCATCGTGGCACCCGCGGAGTTCACCGACGCTGTGAGTGCCGTGCCGAGCACCGCGGTGCCATTGTACTGCGTGTTCGACGCGATGCTCGCGATACCGGCCGAGACGGACGTCAGCTGGGCATCGATGGCGCTGGTGTCGGCGCCTGACACGAGGCGGTCATTCGCGAGGCCGAGACCCTGCTGCGCGAGTCCGAGGGCCTCCGCATAGGCGGTGTCTGCGACCTGCAGGACGTTGATGGCATTCTGCGTGCTCGTGATCGCGGACTGCGTGCCGGCCAGGGTCGTCTTCAGGTTGACGGCTGCGCCGGTGATAGCGACCTGGCTGGGATCCGCGGCCTTCTCGCCACTGGAGATCTTCGCCAGGGCTGTCGCAGCCGTGGACTGATGGACCGCGAGGTTGTTGTAGACGTTCAGGGCGACAGGGTTGGCGCTGATTTCAAATGGCATGAGATGTCTCTCCCTGGCGCGAGCCTGTCGAAAGGTGTTCGTGTTGGACGTCTGGGTGTGCGGGATGGATCCCGTGATCGGTCAACATCACGCCACCACCTCGATCAGACGTGTGGCCGATGGTGCGTCTGAGTCGCCTGCACTCTCCTTGGACTGGTGTGCCAGTTCCAGACGGCGCGCCCCCGCGATCGCGGCGACGTCGGCGGACCGCCGGCGGTCCACCGCTCCACCCGGCCGGGCCACAGTGGGCACCTGCTCGGGGGCCAGGTGGCTGTTGATGCCGTCCTTGATGAGCAGGAGGGCCTCCGCGCGCAGCTGTGACACGCGTGACTCCGTCACGCCGAGGTCGTGGGCGATGTCGGCCATGGGATGGCCCTGGAGGAAGTAGCGGGTGATGACGGTCGACAGGCGCTCGGGCAGCGAGGCCACCGCGGCACGCAGGTACTGGTGCAGCTCGTTCTCGAGCACCTGATCCTCCGGACCGGAGGAGCTCGCCACGAGGGTGTCGGCCGAGCGCACCGAGCCGGGGGCGGGAGAGGCATCGAGGGAGAGCAGGCTGCCGCGGGTCAGGGAGGCGTCGAGGGCGCGAAGGTCATCGGTGCTGATCCCCATGAACTCGGCGATCGCCTGGTTGCTCGGCGTCGACCCGACGGTGGCCGTCAGGTGCTCGATCGCCTCCTCGCGGGCGCGCCCCGCCTGCCGGACCGACCGGCTGGCCCAGTCGTTGCGGCGAAGGTCGTCCATGATTGCGCCACGGATGCGCGCGAGGGCGAAGTGACGGAAGGGGACGCCGCGCTCTTCGGCGAACGTGCGAGCGGCCTGGACGAGCCCCTCGAGGCCGGCAGAGCGCAGATCATCGCGATCCACGTACGTCGGAAGTCTCATGGATACCTCGCTCACCACATACCCCACCAATGCGAGATTCTCGGTGACGAGGGCGTCGCACGACGGGGAAGGAAGTCGGCGCCCTTCAGGAGAAGGTGTCTTCGGCATGTCTGCTCCTTGACGCCTGCCCGGATGGGCAGACCCGTGGTGGTGAGCATCCATGCCCGGGAGTCTCCTGAGACTCCCTTGGTGTTTCAGGTGGCGATCCATCGCCACCCGGTGGTACCCGCGTAGTTAACTGCACTTCGCGACGATGCACAAGATGGTTTAGGAAAATCGCACGGGAATTTCGACCTGTCTTGCAGGACGAGCGTGACAGCAAGCACGTCACTCACGACGCACGCGAAAATCACATCCGTGTAGTTCACTTTCGCATCAGATATGCGCGCTTGTGCAACGCCCGTCGCGGGACCTTCGACCCGTGATCGTGGACCCGGTGCTCCCTCGCAACGTCGACACTGCCTGTCCCTTGATCCACGACTTCAGTCAGTAGGTCATCGACGCCCCACTCCAGACGGTCGAGCCTCCCGAAGGTCGACCACGCGCGGCATCGCTCCCCCTATGCTGCGCGCGTGACGGCGGACGCCCCCACGGCCGCGGCCGCAGCTCCAGCGGGCGGCGAGGACGCTCGCCTCCCGGAGGATCAGCGCAGCGGCAGTCCCTACACCCTTGCCGCCGCCTGGGCCGGTGTGCTCCTGGCACCGGGCACGATCATCACCGGCATGGTCGCATCGGGCGGCTCCGCCGGACCCGGCTTCGCCATCGGGTTCGCCGGCCTGGCCTGCGGCATCGTGATCGGGACGCTGTGCGTCGCACTGATCTCGATCTGGGGGCCTCGCACCGGCATGGCGCAGATGCCGATCGGACGACTGGCCTTCGGAGCGCTGAACGTCGTCCCGCAGGTGTTCCTCGTCGCAAGCCTCATCGCATACAACGCGCTCAACGACCTGTTCGGAGTGGACGCCCTCGCAAGCTCACTCGGCATCTCCTTCCTCATCGCCCTTGGTGCCGTCGTCGCGATCGAGGTCACCGTCGTGATCTTCGGCGTGAGACTCATGCGCATTCTCGGCATGGTCATCAGCGGCGTCATGCTGGTCGTCAGCATCTGGCTCATCGTCGCAGCCCGCGACGTACCTCCGGCTCCAGCTCCACCGGGTCAGGCGGCATTTCCCGTCGGGCTATTCCTGCTCGCCATAGGACTGGGGCTCAGCGGATCCATCTCATGGACGGTGCAGGCATGCGACCTGTCTCGCGTGCTTCCCGCGCGGACATCTCCCCGCAGGGTCTTCGCGTGGGTATTCATCGGCATGACGGTGCCCTTGCTGGTGCTCGGCGGTATCGGCGCGTACGTCGCCGACGATGCCGCCCTCAACGATCCGATGGGCCGGATCGACCAGTTGCTCGGAGGTGGTGTCGCCGCCGCGATCGCACTCGTCGCACTGGGCACCTCTCTCGCCACCGCGAATGCGTTCAATGACTTCAGCGCCGGACTCAGCCTCCGGCAGATGGGCGTCCCCTTCCCACGCATCGCATGCTCTCTGATGGTGACGGTGTGCGGCCTGGCACTTGCCCTCATCAGCCGCAACACGCAGCTCGGTCAGCTGACATCGGACATCGTGCTGTTCGCCGGCTACTACACCGCACCGTGGTTCGGTGTCGCCATCGTCGAGCTGTACATGAGAAGGCACGAGCCGAGACCATGGCACATCGCCGCCGGAGCCGCGCGCCAGGCAGCGTTCGCATTCATCCTCGGCTTCATCCTGCTGCTGCCGTTCACGTCAACACCGCTCGGCAACCAGCTGGCCGCCGATGACCCCATCCCGCTGGGGTGGCTGGGATGGGTGTCGCGAGACTTCCTCGACGGTGGCGACGGCGCCTACATCGCCGGTGTCGTGTTCGGTGCCGTGCTCTATGCCATCCTGCGTCGGACGGCGCGGCCCACGGTGCTGTCTACTGTCTGAGTGCCGACGGACGCCTACGCGGCGATGCCGTCCTGAGTCTGCACGATGACAGCCCCGTCGATGCGCCAGCCGACGTCCTCGAGCAGCAATCGGTACCGCAGGGTCGAGCGCGGTTCGGATTCGACCCGCACGAGGGTCTCCGCCATGTCGCCGACGCTCACGCAGGCGACGAACTCCACCTTCGGATCCGTCAGCAGGAAGGCGTACTGATCCTCGATGATCTCGCGAAACTGATTCGGTTCCACAGTCGCACGGAAAGCCTCCGTCGCAAATTGCCGGGCACCGTTGAAGTTCAACGCAGCGAAGGCCTGCTGCTGGGCGCGGATCGTCTGCTCGACACCGGACCGCACATCACGCGAACAGTCCCCGGGAGAGGGTTGGGCCTCAGCAGGCGACGACGATGAGGCGGAGGGCAACGGCTGCTCCGGAGTCGGAGTCGGAGTCGGAGCAACCGTGGCAGGACTCTCGGACACCTCTGGCGATGCCACCGCTCCAGCAGTCGGCTCAGTGTCCGCACTTCCGCACGCCGACATGACGGGGAGCAGCATGACAACGAGCGCGATCGCGGGCGCCGTGCGACTGAGACGGTGGCGGTCAGGCATGACGTGACGCTAGCCGAGGTACCGCTCGCACGCGCAGCGGAATCCCGCGATCGCCCGACTCCGTGAGCCGGGCCCGCTCACATCCTCCGCTTGACTTGGTAGGAGTACGTCGTGGTGGTGTATGCCGCTGACTTCCCTGGGACCTCGGGATAGGTGGCCTGCACGGTGCAGCGACCAGGTCGGCGGAAGGAGATGCTCACGCTGTCGAGATACCTGGATTTGGAACTGGTGTTGACCACTATGGAGCAGACGCGGGATCCCGAGGTCACCGCCCAATTCAGGATGACGCCCGGACACGTCGAGTACGTCGAGAACTGGTTCAGGTACGTGCACGTCACCGTCTGCAGCGGTGCAGAGGTCCCTGTCCGGTGCGTGCCAGAGGCAGCGGTGACAGGGCCCAGCAGCGTCGGTACCGGGGCCTCTTCCACGGTCAGGGTGAACACGGCGGTCATGGGCGTGAATCCCGCAGCCGCCGGAGTCGACACAGTGATGACACACGTGCCTGGCGCATCGACAAGGAAGAAGAAGCTGTTCTGGCTGTCGTTCGGGTGCCCCTCGCATCCGGATCCGCCGGACCCATCGAACGTGACGGGGAAGGTGGCTGTCGCAGGGTAGGAGAAGTTGCTGCCGGTAGCGATCGCCGTGCCGAACTCGGAGCACGAGGCACCCGCCGGGAGTGTGGCACCCGCCGCGGTGATCCAGCACAGCGCGTAACCCGTGCCCGCCCACAGAGGCGTGTTGGTCGCCGAATCAGGGGAGATGGGCGCCGGTGCCCCCAAGAGTCCCCCGCACCACTGGATGTTCATCCGACCGGCCTGGCAGGCCGCCATGGGCTGCACGAACGCGGAGATCGTATTCGGGGTTTCGGCCCGGGCGTCAGGCGGTGTGAGCATGGAGATCGAGGGAGCCAGCAGCGCAGCGGCGATAACCAGCAAGCGTCCGAGCAGCATCCACATCACTGGGCGTCCTTTCGCGCACCGCCAGCGTCAACCCTCCGGCTGCTGCCCCATCGCTGGCACCTGTGCCACAGTACGTGGAGCGATGGTACCGAGACAGAGGAGCAGACATGACCGGTGAGCAGCAGGCGAGTATGCGTCCTTGGTCGGCCCGCCGACCCCAGAACTTCGTGCTCAGCGGTCTGTTGATCGTTCTCGGCCTGGCGCTGGCCTGGCAGGGCCTCAGCTACATCAGGTCGGGAGTCGGGGGCGTCATCCCGTACTTCATCCTGGTCCTCGGCCCCGCACTCGCGGTCTACTACACGTGGTACTTCGTCATCCGCGACTTCGACGCGGAGAGGTGACGCACAGACGCAGTCGCGGAGGCGTCGCCAGCGCGCCCTCGCCCTGGCGAGCGCCATCAGTCATCCCCCTCATCGCCGTCCTTCAGCGGGCTGAACGCGCCATCCACTGACCGTCTATTGGACGGCCATGCTGCCCAGTGGTGTGTTCATCACCTCGCGCAACCCGCGAGTCTTCTGCTCCAGCATCAATGAGGCAGGGGGAACCCAGGGTGACGCAGCTCCACGGCGACGCAAGCGGTCCCCCAACAGCGCCCGCGATGCCGCCCGATCACTGGTTTCGCAGCCTTGCTGAGAGCATCCCCGATGCCGTGGTGTGGGTGCGTGACGGCCTGGTGATGTGGGCTTCGCCCGCCCTCGACTCCGCGCTCGGGTGGCCGCCTGACACCTGGATGGGCACGCCATACACCGCGTTCACTCACCCGGACGATCGCGACGAGGTGGCGTCCACGTGGAAGCAACTGGACGGTGACGGAACGACCCTGCATCGCTTCCGCGTGAAGTCACCCGATGGCCGCTATCACTGGGTCGAGGGACATGCACACTGCTACATCGACGGTGACGGACACCGCGACGGCGTCATCGAGACCCTGAGGCCCATCGACAGCATCGTCAAGGCCGAGCAGGAGCTGGAGCGCCGCGCGAAGCTCGATCCCCTCACCGGCCTGCTCAACCGCGCGGAGATCATGTACCGGCTCGAGGCCGCGAGGAGTCATCCGCCCCGATCGGGAGAGGGCATGGCGGTGCTGTTCTGCGACATCGACCAGCTCAAGCCGATCAACGACACCTTCGGCCACGAGGCGGGCGACGAACTGATCCGGCTCGTGGCGCACCGGATCCAGACGAGCGTGCGATCCGGTGACCTGGCTGCACGTGTCGGCGGTGACGAATTTCTCGTCCTGCTGACGGGAATCAGCGGACTGGCGGATGCTGCAGCCGCAGCGGAGAAGATCCGAGGGTCAGTGGGAGAGACCGTGTCCATCGACGGCCACAGAGTGCGGCCCTCGATCAGCATCGGGATCGCCATCATCGATCCTGAGGCCAGGATCAGCGATCTTGTCCGAGATGCCGACTCCGCCATGTACGCCGCCAAGCGTGGCCATGGCGACGGAATCCGCATCGCTCCCCCGACAACTGCTGCGAGTGACTCGCTCAATGAACGTGCACTGCACGTACATGCCCGGTCATCCGATTGAAAGCACCGGTGCCGACCCACTGGAATGAAGACCCCACCTGAGCCAAACCACCTGAGGAGGAATACATGACCGCGATGACCCCGACCCGATCGAGCATCGTCTCCAGTACTCGCGCCCCCCTGCCCTACCTGATGTCCTGGCTCGACTCCCTGTGGCCGGCGGAGGTCGACCTCGCCCTTCGCTCCACGCACGGCATCCGAGTCGAGGAGTTCTCCCGCAATGGCGACTTCGTCCTGCGTGCGGAGCTGCCAGGTGTGGACATCGACAAGGACGTCGATGTCACCGTCGGCGACGGAGTGCTCACCATCGACGCGACCCGTGAGCAGCTGACGGAGGAGGAACGGCGGACGGAGTTCAACTACGGACGCTTTCACCGAAGCATCCTGCTGCCTCCCGGCGTCGACGACGATGCCATCAGTGCGACCTACGAGGACGGCATCCTCGAGGTGACAGTCCATATGCCGGTGCAGGCAACCGAGCGCCATGCCGTCCCGATCTCCCGGAACCAGTGATCGTCATGGACATGTTCGACGGATTCCACGGTTTTCCCGGAGGCCCCCTGACGGTCTCCATGATGAGCACCTACCCGCCCACCGCGTGCGGGCTCGCCACCTTCGCATCCGCGCTCGAGCGTGCGATGGTCGACCTCGGGCACCGCGTGCGGTTCGTACGCGTCGATGACGGCACGCTGGAGTCCGATGGAGGACACCGCACCGCCGGCCACCTGCTCGCAGGCTCCCTGCCGAGCGTGCGCCGAGCGGCGCATGTGCTGTCGGACGCCGACGTCGCCATCGTGCAGCATGAATACGGCATCTACGGGGGGCGTGACGGCGAAGAGGTGCTCGACGTCCTCCGCCTGACAGACGTTCCGCTGATCACCGTGCTGCACACGGTGCCGACTGCCCCGACTCCGAACCAGCGGCGCATCCTCGAAGAGCTGGGGCGCCTGTCCTCACAGCTCGTCGTGCTCACCGCGAGTTCCCGTGATCGCCTCGTCGACGGCTACCTAGTCGATCCCCACTCCGTCGTCGTCATCCCGCACGGCGCGATCGTGGTCGACCGCTTCCGGGGATCCCGGCTGATGCCCACCGCACCCCGACCCCAGTTGCTCTCGTGGGGACTCATCGGGCCCGGCAAGGGCCTGGAGTCGGTGATCGACGCCGTGGGCGATCTGGAGACAGACGGTCACCCGGTCGACTACACGATCGCCGGCCGCACTCACCCCAAGGTGGCGCGTCTGCAGGGTGAGAGCTACCGCGGCTCACTCGTCCGCCGAGCACGCGACCGGGGTGTGCTCCGCCGCGTCCACTTCGACCAGTCGTACCGCGGGCCCGAGCACCTGGCCCACTACATCGCCTCGAGCTCCGTCGTCGTGCTGCCCTACACATCGACCGACCAGATCGTCTCGGGTGTGCTGGTCGACAGCATCGCCGCGGGCCGACCGGTGATCTCCACGGCCTTCCCCCATGCGCGCGAACTGCTGGCTGACGGTGGCGGGATCCTCGTCGACCACGGGGACCACGACGGTCTGGTCGAGGCGATCCGAGCCGTGACCAGAGATCCGGGACTGCTCGCCCGCCTGACCTCGGAGGCCCAGCGGCTGGCACCCCTGCACAGTTGGCCCTCCGTCGGCCACCGGTACGCACAGTTGGCGGCGCAGTTGTCGTCCCGACTCGAGCCCATCCCGGCCTGACGACATGTGGAGCTACCAGCTCGGCCATCTGAACCTGCTGACCATCGACATCGGGATGCTCGAGCATGCGACGCTCGCGCACCCTCTCGCCCACCACGGGTGCTGCACCGACGACAATGCGCGCCTGCTCGTCGTCATGACCCGCGAACCCGACGAGGGAGTAGCCCACCGGATCGGGCGGATCTCACTGGATTTCGTGCTGAGGGCCCAGGCCGACTCCGGCCTAGTGCACAACCGGTTGCTGCACGACGGCTACTGGCGGTGGGTCGACGCCCCGAGCGTCGCCGATCACTGGGGTCGGGCCCTGTGGGGTCTCGGTGTCGCCGCGGCCGCGCATCCCAACCTGGGAGTGCGGGCCATGGCGCAATGGGGATTCGAGAGGAGCGCACGCCAGCGGTCTCCATGGCTGCGGTCGATGGCCTTCGCGGCTCTCGGTGCGGCCGACCTGCTCATCGCAAAGCCCGGGCATGCGATCGCCACCGGATTGCTCGTGGATGCCGTGGTCGACCTGCTGCCCGCAGCAGGCACCAGGCATCCCTGGCCGGAGGACCGCTTGGCGTACGCCAACGGAGCCATCCCGGAGGCTCTCATCGCGGCCGGCGTGGCTCTCAGCGCCCCCGAGGTGACGGCGCGCGGTCTGGAGATGCTGGAGTGGCTGCTCGACCTGCAGGTGCGTGACGGGCATCTGTCGGTGGTCGGACAGCACGGCAGGGAACCTCACGACCGCCGGGTGCAGTTCGACCAGCAGCCGATCGAGGTCGCAGCACTGGCCGACGCCTGCTGGCGCGCGTGGACCGTCACCGGGAATCCCGACTGGCGCGACGCCGTGGCCCTGTGCGGACAGTGGTTCCTCGGCGCGAACGACAGCGACACCGTCATGTTCGATCCGCTCACGGGCGGGGGCTACGACGGACTCGAGCCTGGTGGCTGCAACCTCAACCAGGGAGCCGAGTCGACCCTTGCGCTGGTCTCCACAATGCAGCGTGCACGCATGTTGCTGCCCTACTCGCCATCAGTGTCGATGCACGGCTCGGCGCACCATGCACTCGTCGACTCATTGACATGTGCGCCGGCAGCTGCACTGCATGCCGGGGCGCTGAACCGATGAAGACGCGGTGCGATGTCACGATCACCGACATTCGCCTCGATCCGGACCCGACCAGGGTGCTGGCCAAGCCGTTCGTCCCCGGCCTGGAGGATGTGGGACCGACAGGGTCCCGGGCCGGAGCCGTGATCGAGCGCATCCTGCGACTGGACGAGTCTGAGGTTTCGACCACTCTCGCCGAGGTCACCAACCGTTTCGCCGGGCGCCACCGTGACATCGAGGCAGTCTGGCACGCCCAGTCCGAGCGGGTGCTGCCGCTCATGAACGGCTCGCACCCAATCACCGCTGCTCGCAAGCTCCTCATCGGCGCCTACTTCACCCACGAGTACGCAATCGAGGGCGCGGCCCTGGCCAACCCCTCGATGGTGCCGAGGCTCATCCCGACGACCGACGGATCGCAGCCCTTCGTGCTCAGCGTGCGCTGCATCGGTGAGGGCCACCGGTCGGCCATCGGCTTTCGCACCGGTGCCGTGCTCGCCGATGGCACAGTGGCGATAGACCCACCCTCCCGCTTCGTCACGTTCGCCGGTGGTGAGCCCGGTGTGCACAGTCGCCGCGTGTTCCATGCGCGACTGGACAATCTCGGGCACGACCTCGACGAACTGGCCCAGTTGCTGTCCCTGCTGCCTCCCATGTTCGACGACGCCGACCTCGGCTCAGCTCTGGTCGCACTCCGGGGCGGATCCCCACGCCCGAGCACGGACCTCATGACGCATGCCAATGACCTGTCGCAGTGGGCGTACTGCGTGCAGTTTCCGTACGAGACGGAGGTCTCCGAGCGCGTGCTGTGGCCGCACGCTCCGCCGGAGTACCACGGGATGGAGGACGCCCGGTTCGTGCTGTTCCGCGGTGATGACGGGCTAGACACGTACTACGCGACCTACACCGCCTTCGACCGGAATGTCATCTCACTGCAGCTTCTGGAGACACCCGACTTCTGCCGCTTCACCAGCGGACCAATGGCCGGGTCTGCGGCTCTAGGCAAGGGCATGGCGCTGTTCCCGCGGCAGATCCGCGGCGAGTACGTCGCGCTCACCCGCTCGGATCGCGAGACGAACGGAATCGCCATCTCCGACGACATCCGCCATTGGGAGGCCACTGAGCAGGTGCAGGTGCCGCACGAGGCGTGGGAGGCGACACAACTCGGGAACTGCGGGTCTCCGATCGAGACACCCGACGGGTGGCTGGTTCTCACCCACGGCGTCGGACCGATGCGCACCTACAGCATCGGTGCGATCCTGCTCGATCTCGACCGCCCCACCTCCATGATCGGTCGGACCATCGAGCCGATCATCACGCCCGAGGCTGCACAGCGGGAAGGCTACGTGCCCAATGTCGTCTACTCGTGCGGAGCCATGGCGCACGGAGACCAGCTAGTGATTCCCTACGGAATCGCCGACCAGCGCATCGGCGTGGCGACGGTGTCACTGCAGGAGCTCGTCGACTCCATGGTCTGACGGCGGCCAGTTCTGCTCGTGGTCGTCTTCGAGGACGTCCACCTCGTCCGCAACCTGTCGCGCTGACCAGAACGGTGCATAGGACCAGCGAGGCTCGAGGCGGTAGTACTCGGACTGCAGGGCCCAGGTGTCCTCCGCGAGCATGCGGAGGTCCTCGCACCACTCCTCCACTCCCTCAGCACCTGCCGCGATCGCATGAGCCGCGCGGCCGCCCATGAGGATCCCGGCGATGAGACCCTGCGACGACAGCGGATCCCAGGCCGCAGCAGCATCCCCGACGGCCAGCCAGCCTTCCGCGTCGGACTGGTCGAGCAGCGAGGAGTCAGCCCGGCGGGTGCTCACCTGCAGGGTCGCGCCATCGACTCCGACCGCATGGCGCAGGTAGCGGGTAGCGGCAAGCTCCGAACACCACACGTCCGCACGCACCGGCGTCGTCGGCAGGAGCTCGGCTTCGGTGACCCACCCCACGCTCACGCGGTCACCAAGGGTGGTGGCGTACCACCAGCCGTTCTCCACTGCCTCGATGAGGGTGCCGTCACGGGCATCCTCACCGCGGATGCACTCGGCGACCATCGCCACCAGGGAGTCGCGGCGGAGCACCTGCCCGTTCAGCCGCCGGGCGACCGCCGCAGCCCTACCGGTCGCGTCGACAACGAACCCGCACTCGAGTGGAGGGCCGTCACCTATGTCCACACGCCAGCCGTGGTCGTCACGGTCGATGCCGGCAAGGCGTCCGTCCATGATCCGCACGCCCGCGAGCTCGGCCTGCTGGCGGGCACTCGCATCGAATACCGCACGATCCACTGCCCACGAGTCATCCGAGGGATCGAGGAGGTAGTCGGTCTCGTGGAGCGCAGCCTCACCCCAGCAGGAGCGGACACCCGCCACCGGCCTATGCGGAGCCTCCAGCACGGGGCCGAGGACGGAGGTGACGACGCCCGTGGAGCCGGGCTGCAGGGTCTCGATCGACGACGACGCGTGGGTCGGATCGTGCACCAGCACGACCTCACCCCCGAGCAGGGCCAGTTGACGGGCGCAGGCGGTGCCGGCTGGGCCCGCGCCCACCACAAGGACGTCCATGCGCGAGGTCATGCGCGAAAGAATGTCATGCGCGGAACGCCACGCCGCCGGGGTTCATCATTCCGGTGGCGAAGGTCGACACCGTGCCAGCCGATGCAGCACGGAAGGGCCGGCGCGACAGAAGAGTCACCATGCGGTGATCCTGCCGCACCACCCGGTCACCGTGCGGGACATCAGTCGTAGCCGAGCTCGTGCAGCCGGTCATCGTCGATGCCGAAGTGATGGGCGATCTCGTGCACCACGGTGATCTCCACCTCCTCGACGACTTCCTCGACCGTCTCGCACATGGCCAGCGTGGGCAGCCGGTAGATGGTGATGCGATCCGGCAGCACCCCCGCGTACCAGGTGCCGCGCTCGGTCAGCGGGATACCGGAGTACAAGCCCAGAAGGTCGGGGTCGTCCTCCGGGGCATCGTCCTCGACCACCACGACCACGTTGTCGATGAGTCGAGCCAGTTCGGGAGGCAGGGTATCGAGGGCCTCGGCGACGAGCTCCTCGAACTCCTCGGGACCGACGTCGACCATGGCTCATTATGAATCGCAGTGCCTACGACCGCGGAACAGCCTGCCGCCAGGCGACGGCCAGTACTGTGCCCACATGATCCTCGTCCGCGTTCTCGTCGCCCCACTCGCCGCTGCTCTCGTGCTCCTCGTCGGCTCCCCCGCCCAGGCGGCCCCGGAGTCCAAGCCCATCACCGTCCGCGTCTACCACCAGGCCATCGCACCGGTGGCCGTGCTCGTCACTCCCGCCGCCACTGTGCGGACCTTCTTCGGCCCCATCGCCGTCGACGGGAAGGCAGCCGACGGCCAGTACATCACCGGGACGCTGACCACCCTCGTGGGCGGGATGCCTGACGGACTGGAGGTGCGCGCCTCGAACCTCGTCTTCGTGTTCGGCAGCGAGGCCAACCAGATGGTCGTGGGTGGGATCTCGCTGTATCCGCCCACCGGCGCAACCCTCGCACCGGGCCAGCGGACTGTGCGACCGGTGCTCGGCGGGTCCGGCACCTACGACGGGGCCAGCGGCCAGGTCGTCTCCACCAACCTCGGTGCCGATGGCTGGACGCACGTCTTCCGGATCACGCTGAACTGAGGGACCTCCGGGGACCCCAGGAGCGCTCATGCATGACGAGCACATCAACCACGAGTTCCTCGATGCCGTGCTCGCCGGTGAGCACGTCGATGCCTACTACCACCTCGGCGTCACCAGTGACGATCCCCTGCTGGAACGCATGCGCGACCTCCGCGCCGTCATCATGGGAGGCACGGGCGCTCGCATGGAGGAGTTCGCCCAGCGCTGGAGCGCCGAGCATGGCGACTCTGAGGTCATTGCCTTCCCCAAGGAGGAGCGCTTCACGACGCGGTACACGGCTGGGGTGCTGTTCATCTCGCACGGGATGGGCATGCCGAGCGCGTCCATCGCAGTGCAGGAGCTCATGCGGCTCGTGTACTTCCTGAAGCGTGGTGACCTCACCGCACTCGACGAAGTCTTCTGGGCCCGAGTCGGAACGAGCGGCGGAGTGGGGCTTCCAGCCGGGACCATCGTCGTCTCGACCGAGGGACTCATGGGCGACCTCAAGCCCTACCGACTTCTCGACGGCGGGGACGGCGAGCTGTGGTTCGACAGCGCGTTCCCTCGCGACGTCGTCGACGACATCATCACCGCCAATGCTCAGTCGGGGATTCCCATCACGGCAGGCAAGACAGTGGCGACCAATGAGTTCTTCATCGAGCAGTTCCGACTCGATGGGGCGATCCGGATCGCAGACGCAGGGCGGAAGATGGAGTGGCTCCGGTGGATCGATGAGCACGGAGTGCGCAACATCGAGATGGAGGGCGCGATGCTGGCCGGCTACATGAACTACTGGGGCTTTCGCCGCTTCGCCATGGTGTGCACCACGGTGGTGAACCGGCTCGAGGGTGATCAGGTCCACTCGACCGCCGCGGAGCTGCACGAGTACAGCGAGCGGTCGGGAGACGTGCTGTTCGGCTACCTCCGAACGATCATCTAGCTGACCCCTGCGGCATCACGCAGTGCCTGGATGTCGATTCGTGACATCGGCATGAGCGCCGGCCACGCACCGGCAGCCAGCAGTTCCTGGATGTTTCGCGGCACCACCTGCCATGAGACGCCGAACCGATCACGACACCACCCGCACTGACTCTCCACTCCTCCATCAGCGGTGAGCGCATCCCAGATCGAGTCCAGCTCGTCCTGGGTGTCGCAGTGCACCATGAACGAGACCGCCTCCGAATGGGGAAACTGCGGGCCGCCGTTGATGGCTGCGAAGGGCCGACCGAAGAGGGTGAACTCAACAGAGAGCACGTCCGATGCCGGCCGGTGCGGATGGTCTGCCGGATAGTGCGAGATCGCCCCGACACGCGAGTCCGGGAAGAGGCCGGCGTAGAAGGTTGCCGCAGCGAGAGCCTGCGTATCGAACCAGAGGAAGGTGGTGAGTCCCGTGATGGCCATGCCCGGACGCTATCGCCCCGCGGCATGCATCAGCCCGCGACAGGAACGATGTCCGGTCGCGGGCTGATGGACGGCCTACTGGGCGAGCAGGGCTGCCGGATCGACGTCCGGCGGCACGATCACGGCATCGATCACGTGGATCACGCCGTTGTCGGCAACGATGTCCGCCTGGATGACCTTGGCTCCATTCACGGTGACTCCGTCGGCCGTCGAGAGGGTCACGTTCTGTCCCTCCACCGTTGCGACTTCACCATCCGTCACGTCTGCAGCCATGACCGCACCGGGAACGACGTGGTAGGTCAGGATCTTGACCAGGGCGTCCTTGTTCTCGGGCAGCAGGAGTGCGTCGACAAGTCCGGGCGGCAGAGCCGCGAAGGCCTCGTCGGTCGGGGCGAAGACGGTGAAGGGTCCGGCTCCGTTCAGGGTGTCGGTCAGACCGGCTGCCTGAACTGCGGCGACCACGGTGCTGAAGCCATCCGTCGAGGCGGCGATGTCCACGATGGTCCCTGCGCCTGCCGCCGGCTCCGTCATCTCTGACCCCGCCGCGGCTTCCTCGCTGGCGGCCGCCGAGGACTCGCTGCTGGCTGAGTCGTCCGTGGAACTGCTGCAGGCAGCCAGTGTCAGCGCCGCTGCGGCTGCCACGGCGACGAGCGTCGTGCGACGCATGATCTTCATTTGTTCTCCTTGAATCTTCGGTCGCGGTTCGTCCGCGCTTTCAACAGGAGAACACACCCCTGCTTGCACTGCATCCGCTGCAGCGTGCGCGTCGGATTCCCTTACACAACGTTCACGTGGGAGGTGATGCACGTCACCAGCGGTCACAGTCCGCCCCTGGGTCGGCGAATCCGCTAATCACAGGCCCCTCGCCACCATAGGCACCCTTGTCCGACGGTGTTCCATGCCTTCACATTCCCCCGCACCACCACGGATGTCCCCGGATTTTGGCTACGGTGAGGCATGGCCAAGCCCCGAGTGAGTGCAGCAGGCGGCCTCGCAGCCATGAAGTACGTGTTCGCGCGAGGTCGCGACGTGGGAACTCTGGAGCTGTACCGGCGGCTGCGCAGTCGCAACGCCTGCAAGACGTGCGCGCTGGGCATGGGTGGTCAGGCCGGCGGCATGGTCAACGAGAAGGGGCACTTCCCCGAGGTCTGCAAGAAGTCCGTGCAGGCCCAGGCCGCTGACATGGGCCGGGTCATCACCGAGGACCTACTCGCCTCCCACGATCTTGAGGCGCTGTCGGCGCTCACCAGCGCCGAGTGCGAGGCTCTGGGCCGGCTCACCTTCCCGATCGTCTGCCACGAAGGCGACGATCACTACCGGCGCCTGCCGTGGGGGGAGGCTCTCGACCTGGCAGCGCAGGCCTTCACCAGGATCGACCCGGAGCGTTCCCTGTGGTACTCCAGCGGCAGATCGAGCAACGAGGCAGCCTTCCTGCTGCAGCTCGTGGCGCGCGCGTACGGCACCAACAACATCAACAACTGCTCCTTCTACTGCCACCAGGCATCCGGTGTGGCCCTCACCAGCATCTACGGCAGCGGCACAGCGTCCGTCGAGCTCGACGACCTCGAGAGAACCGACCTCGTGGTGCTGGCAGGTGCCAATCCCGCCAGCAACCACCCGCGGCTCATGACGCAACTGATCCATCTGCGTCGTCGCGGTGGGCGAGTGATCGTCATCAACCCGATGTCCGAGCTGGGTCTTCGGAGGTTCCGGCTGCCCTCCGACGTACGGAGCTTCGTCGGTGGATCGACTGTCAGCGACCTGTACCTCCAGCCGCACATCGGCGGCGATGCTCATCTGTTCACCGCGCTGCTGAAGGGCCTCATCGAACTCGGTGCCGTGGACGAGGCGTTCATAGACCAGGCCACAAGCGGCTGGTCGGCGGTGCGAGCGAGCATCGACGCGACCGACTGGGACACCCTGATCGCGGGCAGCGGTGTGCCCCGGGCGGACATCGATGCGTGCGTACGCATGCTCGCCGAGGCTCCCACCGGGATCTTCATGTGGGCCATGGGGCTGACGCACCACGAGAACGGCACCGACACCATCCGTGCCCTCGCCAACATCGCGCTGGCACGCGGGTTCCTCGGCCGACCGGGCTGCGGGCTCATGCCGATCCGCGGGCACTCGAACGTGCAGGGTGTCGGCTCCGTCGGCGTCTCCCCGACGATGAAGGCCTCATTCGCCCAGGACATGGCCGAGCGCTTCGGCATCGATCCCTCCATGCCCGCCGGTTACGACACCTACGCCGGGATGACTGCCGCCCATGACGGGCTCATCGATGCCGCGCTCATGCTCGGAGGAAACCTCTGGGGCAGCAATCCGGACTCCCGATGGGCGACCGAGGCCATGGGTCGCATCGGCACCACAGTGTCGCTGACCACGAAGCTCAACCAAGGCCACTTCCAAGGTAGGGCCCGTACCTCGATCATCCTGCCTGTGCTGGCGCGTGACGAGGAGCGAGAGTCCACAACACAGGAGTCGATGTTCAACTACGTGCGACTGTCGGAGGGCGGCACGCCCAACGTCGAGGGCGAGATGAGGTCTGAGGTTGCTGCCCTCGCTGGTCTTGCGGCACGCGTACTGCCGGCGGATCGCTTTGACTGGTCGACCCTGACAGGGCATGACGCACTGCGTGAGGCGATGGCATCCTGCGTCCCCGGCTATGCGCCCGTGCGCACCATCGGCGCCACCCACAAGGAGTTCACCATCCCGGGACGGGTCATGCACCAGCCCCAGTTCCCGACCGTGGACGGCCTGGCGCACTTCCACGTCATCGAGCTGGCTGCACCGCGGGACGACACCGACTTCGTCCTCATGACGATCCGGTCGGAGGGGCAGTTCAACACCGTGGTCTACGACGAGGAGGACCTCTATCGCGGCAACACGACGCGTGACGTCGTGATGATGAGCGCTGATGATGCCGCGCGACTCGGGCTGGACGAAGGAGACCCCGTGGACGTCGTGAGCTCCACCGGGTCGATGCGCGCGAGGACGGCGATCGTGGACATCAGGTCGGGCAATGCGGCCATGTACTACCCCGAGGCCAACATCCTCGTGGACAGGAGGCTGGATGCCGAGTCGCGGACCCCGGCTTTCAAGTCCGTCCGAGTCTCGATCCGGCCCACCTGACGCTGCACCGCTCCTAGGCTCTGCGCATGAGCGAAACCACACCGAAGACCGCGGCCCCCCTGACACCATCGCAGCAGCGCCGGCAGAAGTTCCTGCTCCGCTACGAGGCCAAGACCAACATCCTGCTGTCCGGCCTGGCCCTCGTCTACCTCGTCACCTACTCGATCCAGAGCATCTGGTACGAGCCCGACAGGCCCTGGTACGCCTGGCTGGTCGGGTTCGGCTACGCGCTGTGGGTGCTGTTCGCGGGGGACCTGCTGTTCCGCTTCCTGCTGGCGCCCGTCAAGCGGCACTTCTTCCGGAGGAACTGGCTGGACACCATCACGGTCGTCGTGCCGCAGTTCCGCGCCCTGCGCGCTCTCCGCGCCTTCACCCCGAACGGCTTCCTGGCGCATGCCCAGAGCAAGGGCGTCATCACCGGCGGGGGCGCCACCACAGCCGGACTCTCCGTGGTCCTGGTGGTGTGGGTGGGAAGCCTCATGGTGCTGGACGCCGAGCGCGGCGCCCCGGGGGCCGAGATCGTCACCATGGAGGACGCCGTGTGGTGGACGTTCGAGACGATCACCACGGTCGGCTACGGGGACTTCGTCCCGGTCACCCAGTGGGGGCGGTTCTTCGCGGTCCTCATCATGCTCGTGGGCATCAGCGTGCTCGGCGCCGTCACGGCCACGCTCGCGGCGACCCTGACCAAGCAGCGCGGATCCTCGAGCGCACCCGCCGCTCCCCCCGCCGCCCCGACCACGGCTCCGCCCGCGGTTCAGGCCACCGACGGCGACGACGTGCGGCGCGAGCTCGCCGAGATCAAGGCCATGCTCGCCGACCTGCAGAGCCGGATCGGCTCCGCACCACCTGCCTAGCGACTCAACCCTGCGGCTGCTGCATCGGAGGCTGCGGCATCGAAGGCTGCTGCATGCCGCCCGCAGGGCCGCCGCCGGGCATGCCGTCCGAATGCCGCTGCCCGTCGCGGTGGTCACGACCCATGCCGTTCACGCCGTCCCGGCCACCGTCGAACCGCATTTCGCCGGCCTGCTTGTACCCGCGATGGCGATCATCGTCGTCACCCACCATCAGGCCAGCGGTGAAGCCGACTCCGGCCGCGGTGACGACGAGCACGGCTGCGGCAACCCCACCGACGATCTCGAGGATCGTGCGCGTACGACCGCTACCGGACGCGGGAACGCGCGGCGCGACCGCCTCGGACGTCTGCGTCGGGGTCGTATCGGCCGTCGCACCCGAGCTCGCGTCGGCGGTCGTTTCCGGACCCACCTCGTCCGGCGTGCTGGCAGGGGTCGTCTCGTCACTCATGCGTCCTCCGTGCTGGTCATGTCGTAGGGAATCCGATCGCGGCGTCGCCGCGACAGCCAGACCCTTCCAGCCGCATGTCAGGTTCGTGTCCTCATGACATCAGAGGAGTGTCAGGGATCGCAGGCGGTCCACAGTCCGAGCCCCGCTGCACGTGCGGACTCCTGCGCCCGAATCAGCGCCGATCGCCACTCATATGCCGTATCGCCGTACTGGCGCTCCCGCGCGAACCCGCCGGCCACCGTCTCCTCGTTGAAGAGCACCAGACGACCGTCCGGCAGAACACGCCAGACGTACGCCAACAGCCGGTCGTACCTGTCGTAGCGGCCCTGGGAGTCGTCCAGCTCGAGGATGACGCGCGCGCCGGTCAACTGCCGGTCCGCGAAGGCCGAGGCCTCGGGGCCGAAGCACTGCACCTCGGTGTTGGGCTTGACCGTCTCCGGGGTATCGATCCCGATCAGCCGCACCGACACCTGCTCTGAGTCGATCGTCACCGCGATGGTGTCGCCGTCGACGACACGATCGACAACGAGATCGGTGATGACCGCGCCCTGCGGGTACCGGGCTCCGAGCGACTGGGTGCCATCGAGCGACGATGGGACGGTCGACGCCGACAGCTCGTCACCGGCGGAGCAGCCCACGCCCAGCCAGACCACGAGGGCGATGAGGGGGGCCAGCCTGACCATGGGACGACGGTAGCCACGTGCGCCGAGTGCCGGCAGGCATGGTCGCCGCTGACCTGCAACAGACCGGTGCCCGGTGACAGACTCGGCCTATGGTCAAGAAGGACACACCCAGGCGCAGGGCTGAGGACGCGACGGTGACGCGCATGCCCAAGGACCTCTACGAGAAGGAGCTGTACCGACTGCAGGCCGAGCTCGTCGAGCTCCAGGAATGGGTGCGCGCCGAGGGTGCCCGCGTCGTCGTCCTGTTCGAGGGACGCGACGCGGCGGGCAAGGGATCCACGATCAAGCGAGTGACGGAGTACCTCAACCCCCGCGTCGCCGGGATCGTCGCGCTGCCGACTCCCTCTGAACGCGAGCGGACGCAGTGGTACTTCCAGCGCTACATCGCGCACCTGCCCGCCGCAGGTGAGATCCGCCTGTTCGACAGGTCCTGGTACAACCGCGCGGGCGTCGAGCGCGTCATGGGCTTCTGCACCCCTGAGGAGCACCGGGAGTTCCTCCATCAGGCACCCATCTTCGAGCGGCTCCTTGTCGACGACGGCATCCTGCTGCGGAAATACTGGTTCAGTGTCAGTGACGCCGAGCAGGAACGGAGGTTCGAGTCGCGCCTGGGGGATCCCATGCGCAACTGGAAGCTGTCGCCCATGGATCTGGAGTCCATCACCCGCTGGGAGGACTACTCCCGCGCGAAGGACGAGATGCTCCTCCACACCGACATTCCCGAGGCACCGTGGTACGTGGTCGAGGCGGATGACAAGCGCGCGGCACGCATCAACATGATCCACCATCTGCTGTCCACGATTCCGTACTTCGCAGCAGCCCGGCCGCCGCTGTCCCTTCCGCATCGACCGGCGTCGACGGGATACCAGCGACCTTCGCGCGACCTCAACCACTACGTTCCCGACCACGCTGCGACCCTGGTGGCGGAGTACGAGGCGAGAAAGGCACCGCGGCCGGCGCGGGACTCGAAGGGCTCCCGGGCATCCGGGACCTGACGGCACGATCCAGGTGACGCCGTGACCAGCCACATCGGCCTGATGCGCCTGATCCGCTATGACCGGCGCGACCTGCGCGGCGACCTCCTCGGTGCGGTGACCGTCACCGCCTACCTGATCCCCCAGGTCATGGCGTATGCCTCGCTCGCCGGAGTGCCGCCCCAGACCGGACTGCTCGTGGTCGTCGTGACGATGACGGTCTATGCCCTCATCGGCTCCTCGCGACTGCTGTCCGTCGGCCCGGAGTCGACGACGGCGCTGATGACGGCGGCTGTCCTGGCACCGCTGGCAGTCGGCGACTCGGCACGCTACCTCGCCCTTGCAGGCACGATGGCCCTGCTGGTGGGTGCCTACTCCCTGGCCGCCGGCGCGCTGCGCATCGGCTTCATCGGCGAGCTGATCTCCAAGCCTGTGCTCATCGGCTACCTGGCCGGAGTCGCCCTGATCATGATCGTTAGCCAACTCGGCACAGTGATCGGCGTCGACGTCGCGGGCGACACGGTCATCGAGGATGCGACATCGTTCGCCTCCAACCTGTGGACCTACGGAGCCCACATCCCGACGCTCCTCGTCGGAGCCTCCGTCACCGTGCTCCTCCTCGTCCTCACCCCGCGATTCCCGCGGCTGCCGATCCCGCTGTTCGTCATGCTCGCAGCGACGGCCGTCGTGGCGGTGTTCGGACTCCAGGAGAAGGGTGTGCAGACGGTCGGCACAGTGAACGGCATCGGCCTGGACATCGCCGTCCCGTCTCTCGCGGGTGAGGACCTCGGACTCCTGCTCCTGCCCGCACTCGGCATCTTCATCGTGGGCTACACCGACAACATCGTGACGGCCCGCGCATTCGCCGCACGCCGAGGGCATCGCATCCACAACAACCAGGAGTTCCTCGGCCTCGGCGCCGCGAATGTGGGCGCCGCCCTCGTGGGCGGATTCCCGGTGAGTTCCAGCGCCAGCCGCACGGTGATCGCCGAGGCCAGCGGTGCGAGGACGCAGCTGTACTCGATCGTCGCGTCCGGCCTCGTCATCGCCTCGGTACTGCTCTTCTCCTTCGTCATCGAAGCCTTTCCCATCGCAGCGCTCGGAGGAGTTGTTGTCTACGCCGCCATACGTCTGATCGACATCACCGAGTTCCGGCGCCTGTGGCGCTTCCGCAGGCGGGAGTTCCTGATCGCTGCTGCAGCGACCGTCGGTGTTCTTGTGTTCGACATCCTGTACGGGGTCCTGGCAGCCATCGCGCTGTCGATCGTGGAGCTGCTGACGCGCGTGGCACGCCCGCACTCGGCCGTGCTGGGGCGCTCGGACGATGTGGCCGGCTGGCACGACATCGAGGACTACCCGGCAGCGATGCAGATTCCCGGACTCGTGATGTTCCGGTACGACTCGCCCCTGTTCTTCGCGAACGCGGAGGACTTCGCGCGACGCTGTCGGGCTGCTATCGACGATGCGGCACCTCCCGCGCGCTGGTTCCTGCTCAACATGGAGGGGAACACGGAGGTGGACATCACTGGACTGGATGCACTTGAGGACGTGCGACAGTACTGCGCCAGTCGGGGCATCGTCATGGCCCTCGACCACGTCAAGAGCGAGGTGTGGCGACAACTGGAGCGACACGGTGTGGGCCAGCGCATCGGTCCGTCCCGCGTCTTCCCCACTCATCCGACCGCGGTGGCGGCGTACGAGGAGTGGTCGCGCAGCTCCGGCAGCTGATCACGTCAGGGGCGGAGCGCTGCCCCCCAGCCGGGCGGGGATCCACCAGGCGCCGGCCGGCCGATCGGGGTATCGCGCGATGGACTCATCGAGCAGGGCCGACATGCGTGCTCGCAACTCGACCGTCAACTCGTCAGGGTCGGACCCGCGCGGCAGCGTCATGGGTTCACCGACGGTGATCACGATCGTGCGACCACGGGAGAAGTCCCGGTGGTCGTAGGACAGGATCCGGTGTCCGCCGAAGACGATCATGGGGATGAGCGGCACATTGGCGGTGCGGGCCATGCGGACGGCACCGTTCTTGATCTCCTTGATCTCCAGGGATCGGCTCATCGTGGCCTCCGGGAACACCCCGACGAGCTCACCGGAACGCAGGGCCGTGACTGCGTCGCGGAAGGCGGCCGAGCCGGCAGAGCGGTCGACCGGGATGTGCTTCATGCCGCGCATCAAGGGACCGGCTATCCGGTGCCGGAAGATGCTGTCCTTCGCCATGAAGCGCACCAGCCGGTGCCCGCGACGATCTGCGGGAATGCCCGCTAGGGCGAAGTCCAGGTAGCTGGTGTGGTTGATCGCGAGCACAGCGCCACCCTCACGAGGGATGTTCTGCAGGCCGGCTATGTCGAACTTCAGGCCCAGGGCCGCGAACAGGCCCTTGGCCGTGTGGATGATCGGCCGGTATACGGGTTCGCTCACGTGCCGGCTC
>JBIIJX010000051.1:0-12597 GCA_044233495.1 Candidatus Nanopelagicales bacterium | reverse complement strand
GCTCAGCCCAAGGGGTCGATGTCAGGGCGCCGGGTGGGCGAGTTGGCCTCGAGCAGGGCATACACCTCGACAGCGCGGTACCTGCGGTGCCCGCCCAGAGTCCGGATGCTCGTGAGCTTGCCGGACTTGGCCCAGCGGGTGACCGTCTTCGGATCGACACGGAAGAGTGCCGCGACCTCGGCCGGCGTGAGGAGTTGCTCAGGCTCGGAGTGCTGCCCAGTCATCGGTCCTCCCAGCATTCGCCCTCACGCCCCAGAGGTCGTGCCCCACTCTGGCAGGGCTTGGCGTGCCCGGCAACCCACTCGTGACACTCCGAGCCGCGCTCACGGCTGTCCCGTGCGCCGGCGCTAGTGTCCCCTGGGGGCAGCTGGCCCCGGGCTTGACCCACGTGTCCGATCCACCGGAGGACGTCCATGAGCGCCATCGCCAAGGCCCCCTGGCAGGTGGCCTTCGCCGCCTGCACCGCCATCGTCGTGGGAGTGTCCTACGCCGTCAGCGCCCTGCTCGACATCGCCAACGCGGGCGACCGAGGCGCCATCGACGAACGCCTCGCGGAGTACCAGGCCCTGGCCGGCCTCGGATCCGCGAGCGTCTCAGAGGTCCACGAGTGGATGGCGCTGGCGGCCACCGTGTTCGCGGTGGTGTCGGCGGTCTTCCTCCTCCTGGGGATCCTGCTGTGGCAGGGAGCCCTGCGGCCGGGCGTGCGGCTGACGCTCACCATCACCTCGCTCATCGCTTTCGCGGGAACCTTCGCTCCACTCGCCGAGGGCCTCAACCAGGTCAGCGCAGTGAGGGAGGAAACGCTCATCTTCCTCATGGTCGTCCATGCGGTCTCGGTCGTGGGTGCCCTCCTGCTGTGGTCCCCCTCCGTCAAGCGCTGGATCACCGAGCCGGTCGACTAGGCAGGCCGGACGGCCACCCTCGACCGAACCGGACGGACCGAGCTGCTGCCCTAGGGTGAAGGGATGCCGACCGATCCCTGGGCGGACTTCGACGAGCACGAACGCGTCGTCGTCGCCCGCGACCCCGAGTCCGGCGTGGCCATGGTCATCGCCCTCCACTCGACCGTGCTCGGGCCAGCCCTCGGCGGCACGCGCATGAACGCCTACGCCGACCAGCCGCTGCCCCGCGCAGCCGCCTATGCCGACGCCCTCCGACTGGCCCGCGCGATGACCCTGAAGAACTCCCTCGCGGGCCTGGACCACGGTGGCGGCAAGGCGGTCATCGTGGCCGATCCGGCGCAGGGCACCGCCGATCTCCTGCGGGCGTACGGCCGCCTCGTGTCCACCCTCGACGGCGCCTACGTGACGGCCGGTGACGTCGGCGTCAGCGTCGCGGACCTCGACGTCATCAGCGAGACATGTCGGTGGACCACCGGGCGGTCGCCGGAGAAGGGCGGTCTCGGCGATTCCGCGATCCTCACCGCCGTCGGCGTTCTGGCCGGAATGCGGGCCACCGTCGAGACGGCCCTGGGGACCGAGTCCTTCGACGGGTTGACCATCGGCATCATCGGCCTCGGCAAGGTGGGCGGCCGTCTCGCCCAGCACCTGACTGAGGCGGGGGCGACCGTCATCGGCTACGACCCCAGCCCGGAGGCCCGCGACCGTGCGGCCGACACGTGCCCGGGCGTGCGCCTCGCCGGGTCCGTCGAGGACGTGCTGGCAGCCGGGATCGACGTGCTGTCGCCCAACGCCCTGGGTGGCCTCGTGACCGAGGAGCTCGCGACAGCGACCAGCGCGCGTGTGATCTGCGGGGCGGCGAACAACCAGCTTGCCTCCCCCACCGTGGCCGACCTCCTGGCCGGCCGGGGGGTCACCTACGCCCCCGACTTCATGGTCAACTGCGGAGGCGTCATCCAGATCTCCCAGGAGTACCGCCACGGCACGTTCGAACAGGGTCGGGTGCAGGCGGAGGCGGTCTACGACACCACCCGGCGGGTCCTGGAACGGGCCCGGAGACAGGGGGTGACTCCGGTGGCGGCCGCCGAGCAGGACGCTCTCGAGCGGATCCGGGCACGGAGCGCAGAGCGGGGCGCGGTAGTCTAGGCTCACGTAACCGTGGGTCCCGCCGATGCGGACCACGCCACCTGTCCGCGATGAACCGGGGCATGAACCCCGGATGAGGGGGTCGAGCCATGGGGCGCGGCCGTGCGAAGGCCAAGCAGACGAAGGTCGCCCGTGCACTGAAGTACGGGGGGCCCCAGACCGACTTGGATCGACTCCAGGCAGAGCTGGGCACCGCCGGTGCTCCGAGCACGTCCGGCGAGCACCTTGACGACTCCTACGACGTCGTCGAGGACCCCTACGCGGACGACCCGTACGCCAAGTACTACGACGATGACGACGAGGACGCCACGAAGGGCTGATGGCTCACCGGGGATGCTCCCCGATCACGCTCACCGCTCCGCCGGCACCGCCCTTGGCCTCCGCGTCGCCGGACTCACCAGGCCGCCGCTCACGCACCACACCGCACACCCAGGCCGGTACGCCACGTTCAGCCAGCAAGGTCAGGGCACGATCGGCATCCGTCTCTGCGACCACGGCGATCATGCCGATGCCCATGTTGAACGTGCGCTCGAGATCGAGACGGTCGACGCGACCTAGTGCGCCGATGAGACCGAAGACGGGTGCGGGAGTCCAGGTGGATCGATCCAGGTCCACGGCCGCATGCGCGGGCAGCACGCGCGCGAGATTGGCCGCGAGCCCACCTCCGGTGACGTGGCTGAAGGCATGGACATCGACCGAGTCGACCAAGGCAAGGCAGTCGCGAGCATAGATGCGGGTCGGCTCGAGAAGCTCCTCGCCGACCGTGCGGCCCAACTCGTCGACGTGGGCGTGCAGTCCCGGACCGCCCTCGCCCAGCAGGACCATGCGAGCCAGCGAGTAGCCGTTGGAGTGCAGTCCGGATGAGCCCATGGCGATGACGACGTCGTCGACACTCACGCGATCAGGTCCCAGCAGGCGATCAGCGTCGACGATGCCCGTGCCCGCGCCTGCGACGTCATACTCGTCGGGCTCCATCAGGCCCGGGTGCTCAGCGGTCTCGCCGCCCACCAGCGCGCACCCGGCGCGGTGGCATCCCTCGGCGATCCCCGACACGATGGCCGCAATGCGCTCGGGCACCACCGAGCCCACCGCGATGTAGTCGGTCATGAACAGCGGCTCTGCGCCGCACACGACTATGTCGTCGATCACCATCGCCACGAGGTCGATGCCGATGGTGTCGTGGACATCGAGTGCGCGGGCCACGGCGATCTTGGTGCCCACGCCGTCCGTCGATGTGGCAAGCAGCGGCCGGGCGAAGCGCGAGAAACCTGAGATGTCGAACAGTCCGGCGAAGCCGCCGAAGTCTCCGACCACCTCCGGGCGCTGAGCCCGGGCTATCGACGCGCGCATGAGCGCCACGGCACGCTCACCGGCCTCGACGTCGACACCCGCCGCCGCATAGGACGCACCCGGAGTCGTCACGGGCGGTCCAGGGCGTCGGCAGCACCGCCACCGAGCAGAGTCGCGACACCCTCCACATCGGCACCGCCGGTCTGCGCGCGACGTTCGATCCCCTCGAGGACGTGCTTGCCCAGCAACTCCGGCTCCGGGAGCGCGACCGGATAGACACCGTCGAAGCAGGCACGGCACAGTCGCTCCTTCGGCAGCGCCGTGGCCTCGACCAGCTGCTCCAGGTCGACGTACGCCAGGGAGTCGGCACCCAGCGAGGTGCAGACCTCCTCGACCGTGAGCCCATTGGCGATGAGCTCCGCGCGACTGGCGAAGTCGATGCCGTAGAAGCAGGGCCACTTCACCGGCGGGCTCGAGATCCGCACGTGGACCTCGCGCGCCCCTGCCTCGCGGAGCATGCGAATGAGGGCCCGCTGCGTGTTGCCCCGGACGATGGAGTCGTCGACGACGACGAGTCGCTGGCCGTCGATGACGTCGCGCAGGGGATTGAGCTTCAGTCGGATGCCCAGCTGCCGGATCGACTGCGAGGGCTGGATGAAGGTGCGGCCTACGTAGGAGTTCTTGACCAGCCCTTCAGCGAACGGGATACCGGACTCCTGGGCGTAGCCGATCGCGGCGTAGCGCCCGGACTCCGGCACGGGGATGACGAGGTCGGCGTCGACGGCGTGCTCGCGCGCGAGTCGCCTGCCGATCTCAACCCGCACCGACTGCACGGCGCGCCCCGCGATGCTGGTGTCGGGGCGCGCGAGATAGACGTACTCGAAGAGGCAGCCCTTGGGGTCGGCCTCCGCGAACCGGTGCGAGCGCAGGCCGTTCTCGTCGATGACGATGAGCTCGCCGGGCTCGACCTCGCGTACGAAGGAGGCACCGACGATGTCGAGCGCCGCCGTCTCGCTCGCGATGACCCAGCCCCGCTCCAGCCGACCGAGGACGAGGGGACGGATGCCCTGCGGGTCGCGTGCGCCGTAGAGGGCGTCGTCGTCCATGAAGACGAGGGAGAACGCACCCCGCACGTGCGGCAGCTCGAGCAGCGCCGCGCCCTCGACGGAGAGCTCGGGGTGGGCGGCGATCAGCGCCGAGAGGGTCTCGGTGTCGCTGGTGGCCTGCTGCCGCGTGTTCAACGGCAGTTCGCCGGACCCGGTCGACAGCTCCGCGAGTCGGGCTCTGAGCTCGTGCGTGTTGGTCAGGTTGCCGTTGTGCCCGAGGGCGAGGTGGCCGGTCGCCGTCGACCGGAACGTCGGCTGGGCGTTCTCCCAGACGCTCGCACCCGTCGTCGAATAGCGGGTGTGCCCGATGGCCACGTGGCCGTGCAGGGACTCCAGACTCGCCTCGGTGAAGACCTGCGACACAAGGCCCATGTCCTTGTAGACGACGATGTGCGTGCCGTCGCTGACGGCGATGCCGGCCGATTCCTGACCGCGGTGCTGGAGGGCGTACAGCCCGAAGTAGGTGAGCTTGGCGACCTCGTCGCCAGGGGCCCAGACGCCGAACACGCCGCAGGCGTCCTGTGGACCCTTCTCGCCGGGGAGGAGGTCGTGCGACAGCCTTCCGTCTCCGCGTGTCACGTGCAGGAGTCTACGGGTGCCGGTCGACGTGGATCCCCTCGCCGCTGAGTGTCCCGGAGTGGCGACTACGTCAGGGGGTTGACCCAGGAGACCCGGGGACGAGCGCGAAGTCCTCGTCGGCCAGAGACAACGCCTTCGTGAGGTCCACCAGGGGTGGGCCCATGGCAATCGGCGGGGGGATGTCGAAGTCCTCCCGAGGGCCGGGTGCCTCCAGCCCACGACGCAGGGCGTCATTGACGACGGTGCGGAACGGCAGGCCCGTGGTCTCGGCTTCCTGCCTTAGCACCACGGCGAGATCGTCGTCCAGCGTCAGGGTCGTGCGCACGCCGCCAGACTAGATCTGTCGACATACAGGCATCATTGGCTAGCCGACGCGGCCCAGCAGCCAGTCGCGGCGGGCGACCAGCACGTCCCACGACGCCTTCGCCGAGCCCGGGCCGGGCACGGCCCGGCGCACCTCGACGTGCACCTGGGCGGGCGTGCGTCCCGTGCGTCCGGCCCACTGGCCCACCAGGCCGTGGACCTCACGCCGCAGGAGGTCCAGGTCGCGCCACGTCGGATCGTCGCCTGCGCCCAGGACCGCGTCGATCTCGTCGGCCTGCGCCGCCGCCCGGCTGCGCCTCAGCTCGGCGTCTCGGGTCGCCAGCAGCGCAGCCGTCTGCTCGGGGGTCAGCAGACCGGGCAGGCCGAGGAACTCCTCGTCCTCCCTCGACAGATCGCGGCCGGCGACGAAAGCTCGACCGCCGTGGAGCAGGTGGGCGAACTCCGCCTCCGCGCCGAGCGGCGTGAAGCTGGCCAGGCCCGGCTCCAGGCGCTCAAGGGCCGCAAGAGCATCGAGGTCGTCGCCGCCCGACGGCACCTGGACGACGTGGTTGCGCTCCTCCTCCATGCTGGCAGCGAGGGCGAGCAGGGGACGGACCGCAGGCAGGAAGACGGTCGCCGTCTCGCGCGGATGCCGGGCGCGCACCACGCGGCCGATCGCCTGTGCGAAGAACAGTGGCGTGCGGAACGAGCAGGCCCAGATGCACACGGCCAGGCGCGCGATGTCGACTCCCTCCGAGACCTGCTTGACCGCGATGATCCAGCGATCCGTGCTGCGCGTGAAGGCCTCGATCCGCTTGCCCGATCGCGGATCGTCGGACACGACGACCACGGGGGTGTGCCCGGTGACGCGCTTGACCACTTTCGCGTATGCGCGTGCGGTCTCCTGGTCGGTGGCCAGCATGAGGCCGCCGGCATCCGGCGCACCCGATGCCCGCACGTCGGACAGGCGCGCGTCCGCCGCCGCGACCACGTGCGCGATCCAGTCGCCTCCGGGATCCAGGGCCGTGCGCCAGGCGGCATCCTCGGCTGCCTTCGTGCCCGCATCCGTCAGGGAGGAGGACAGCACCTCGCCCGCGGAGTTCATCCAGCGGCTGGTGCCCGAGTAGGCGGCGAAGACGACCGGGCGGACGACAGCCTCGGCGAGGGCCTCGCGGTATCCGTACGAGTAGTCGGCGAGGGAGAGCAGCCCATCCGAGCCCTCCTCGTACCGCACGAAGGGGATGCGCTCGTCCGGATTCGTGCGGAAGGGCGTGCCCGTCAGGCACACCCGACGGGCGGCGGGCTGGAACGCCTCGCTGACCGCCTCACCCCAGGACAGCCCGTCACCGGCATGGTGCACCTCATCGAGGATCACCAGCGTGCGCGCGTTCTGCGTGCGCGCCCGATGCAACATCGGATGACCGGCGACCTGTGCGTACGTCGTGACATACCCCGACGACGTCTTGCGCACGGGACCGTCGCTGTTCTTCAGGGTGGGATTGAGGGCCAGGCCGCGGGCAGCCGCCGCATCAGCCCACTGAGTGCGCAGGTGGTCGGTCGGCACGACGACGATGACGCGACTGATCACCTTGGCCGAGATCAGTCGCTCGGCGAGAGTCAATGCGAAGGTGGTCTTGCCCGCACCGGGCGTCGCGCTCAGCAGGTAGTCGGTCGGCTGCTCAGCCCAGTACCCCTCGAGAGCCTCGCGCTGCCAATGACGAAGACCTCCGGACACGAGCAGTGACACTACCCCGGGATCGACGAGAGGTGGCGCTGGACACCTACATGATGCCGGCGCCGCGATCGTCGTCGCTCGACAGCTTCTGCGCGATGTAGATCGGCAGGATGCTGATCAGCACCAGGGCCGCAGCGACGACGCTGACCACCGGGGCCTGGTTCGGCCGGAAGAGGTTCTGGTAGATCCAGATCGGCAGCGTGGTGATGCCAGGGCCGGCCGTGAACGTCGTGACGATGATCTCGTCGAAGGACAGGCCGAACGCAAGTACGGCTCCGGCGACGAGTGCGGACCTCATCATCGGGAAGGTGACCAGGCGGAACGTCGTCCAGGGGCCGGCACCAAGATCGGCCGAGGCGTCCTCGAGATTGACACCCATGCGGCGCAGGCGAGCGAGCGCGTTGTTGTAGACCACGACGATGGTGAACGTGGCATGGCCGAGGATCAACGTCAGGAACGTCAGGCCGCCGAGATACGACGTGAACACGTTGTTGAGCGCGATTCCCGTGACGATGCCCGGTAGCGCGATGGGCAGGATGATGAGCAGCGACACGGAGTCCTGGCCGAAGAACCTGAAGCGTGAGAGGGCCAGGGATGCGAGGGTGCCGAGCACGAGTGCGATGGCTGTCGCGATGAGGCCCACCACGATGCTCGTCACGATGGCGTCGCGCACACCCTCGCTGTCGATCGCCCGCTGCCACCATTGGAGTGAGAAGCCCGTCGGCGGCCAGGAGAGTGTCTCCCCTGCGTTGAACGAGTTGATGAGGACGACGACGAGCGGTACGTAGACGAAGGCGAAAACGATGATGGAGACGATGCTGAGGACGACCTTCGTCCCGCGGCTGGTGGTCACAGGCTCTCCAGCGCACCCGACCGACGGACCGCGGCCAGGTAGATCAGCACGATGATGACCGGGATCGTGGCGAAGGCCGCAGCGAACGGCAGATTCGTGACGTAGTTCTGCTGGACCACGTTGCCGAGCATCTGCACCTTCCCGCCGACGATCTGGGCGGTGATGTAGTCACCGAGGCTCAGCGAGAACGTGAAGATCGAGCCCGCCACGATGGAAGGGAAGATGAGAGGGACGACGACGCTGCGGAAGGTGCGCCAGGACTTCGCGCCGAGATCGGCGGAGGCGTCGAGCATCGAGTTGGGCAGGCGGCTGAAGCCGGCGTACACCGGCAGGATCATGTACGGAAGCCACAGATAGGTGAGCGTGATGACGATGCTCAGCAGTCCGAATCCCGGGCCGCCTAGGCCGAAGGGAGACATGAACCATGCGACGACACCTGTCTCCGGACTGAGCATGGCCCGCCACGCGTACACCTTCACCAGGTAGCTCGCCCACAGCGGCGTCAGGATCATCGCGACGAGCAGGGGCTGCCAGCGCTTCGCCGCGACCCGGGCCATGAAGTAGGCCAGGGGGACGGCGAGCACGAGGCACAGGATCGTCACCGCGAGGGCGATGCCGACCGTCCTGGCCATCACCTGCAGGTATGCAGGAGTGGTGAAGGCATCGATGAAGTTCTGCAGGGTGAACGTCCGGACGAGGGCGCCCGTGAAACCGTCGACCATCCAGAACGCTGTGAGGAACAGTGCGGCGAGGGAACCCAGGTACACGACGATCAGCCACGCCATTGGCGCGCCCAGCAGGGCCGCGAGTCGTGCTCGCGGATGCCGGTAGCCGAATCCCCCCTTGGGGGACGCGACCGCTGCTGTCGTCATGGGTTCCCTCGCCGCTACTTGTTCACTGCACCTCTAGCCGTGCACGGAGCTGCTAGGAGCGCAGCTCCGACCATGCCTTCGACCACTCGGCGTAGGGCACGCACTTGACGTCCGTACGACCGTCGAGGCACTGCTCGGTCGGGGTGTTCCAGTAGTAGACGTCCTCCCAGTACGCGGTGTCGCCTGCGTGGAACTTGTCGCAGTGCTCCGGATCCGCCGTGAGCTCGCACGCCTTGCTGTTGGCCGGCGCCTCGCCGAACCACTCGGCTGCCTGGGCGTTGGTCGCGGGCGACGCCATCCAGTCCAGCCACTTGTACGAGCAGTTGAGGTTCGGGGTGTCCTTCGCGATCATCCACGTGTCGGACCAGCCCGTCGCGCCCTCCTTGGCCTTCGTCGAGCCGACGGCCGCGGGGTCGAAGCCGTTGACGATGACCTGCCACGACGTCGCGCCGGTCATGGTCCCGGCGTTCACGGCGTCGATCTGCTTGAGGTAGTCGCTCCAGTACTCGCTGACCAGGGACTTCTGCTGCTCGAGCAGTGCGATGGCCGCATCGAACTGCGTCTGGTCGAGTGCGTACGGGTCGGTGATCCCGAGATCGGGCTGCGTGGCCATGAGGTAGACCGCAGCGTCCGCGATGTAGATCGGGGAGTCGTACGGGCCCACACCACCGGCAGCCGGCGAGTCGGGCTCGAACATGACCGACCACGAGTCGACGGAGTCGCCGAGCTTCTCCTTGTTCCAGATGAGCAGGTTGGCACCGCGGCCGTGCGGAACGCCGTAGGAGGTGCCGTTCACGGTGTTGTGCGACCTGTCCTTCAGATCCGGGAAGATGTCGGCGTAGTTCGGCACGAGATCGAGGTTCACCGGCTGGACGTTCTCGCCGTAGATCAGGCGCAGGGACGCATCACCGGAAGCGGAGATGACGTCGTAGCCGCCGCCCTGCATGAGCTTGACGGCCTCGTCCGACGTGCCGAACGTCTTGACGTCGACCTGGCAGCCGGTGGCCTCCTCGAACGGAGTGACCCAGTCGGCCGAGGGATCGGTCGAGCCGTCCTCGGCGTATCCGGGCCAGGCAAGAACGCTGAGCTTGCCCTCCCCGTCCCCTACCGGACCTGCGAAGGCCTCGCCTCCGGGGGCCGCACCAGCCTCGGTGCTGCCGCTGTCCGATCCTCCGCCGCACGCGGCGAGGACCAGCGCCGCCGCCGATGTGGCGACGGCGATCTTGAGCAGACGCGTGGTGTGCATCCGCTTCCTCCTGTTCTCCAAGGACGACGTGAGCGGTCGCTCGCGTCGGGGTCATCACGTCGGGTCGGCCACCTGGTACTCGTACTGGGGATCCCACGAGAGGCAGACCGTCTGTCCGCGCAGGTGACTGAGGTCGTGCGAGCCATCTGTGTTCTGGCGCACCGCCATGAGGCTTCCGCCGGTGGCGAGGTCGACGACGAACCGCGTCGACATGCCGACGTAGATGACCTCGCGGACGGTGCCGTTGAGGCGATGGTGTCCGTCAGGAACAGGTGCGTCACCGACATGCACGTGGATCTTCTCCGGCCGCACCGACCAGGTGCCCGAGCGGCCGAGGACGAGCTGCGCGGCAGCGGGATCGAGCAGGTTCGACGTGCCGACGAAGCCCGCCACGAAGGCCGTGGCCGGATGCTCGTAGACATCCGTCGGCGTGCCCAACTGCTCGATGTGCCCGTTGTTGAAGACTGCGATGCGATCGGACATCGTGAGGGCTTCGTCCTGATCGTGGGTGACGAAGACGAAGGTGATGCCCACCTCACGCTGGATCTCCTTGAGCTCGACCTGCATCTGCTCGCGCAGCTTGAGGTCGAGGGCACCGAGGGGCTCGTCGAGGAGGAGCACCTTGGGGCGGTTGACGAGTGCGCGGGCGAGGGCGACGCGCTGGCGCTGGCCCCCGGACAGCTGGGACGGCGAGCGCTCCTCGTATCCGGACAGCCGCACCGAGTCGAGGGCCGCGCGGGCACGGTCGGTGCGCTCTCCCTTCGGGACCTTCTTGACTCTCAGCCCGTACTCCACGTTCTCGAGCACGGTCATGTGCGGGAAAAGTGCGTAGTCCTGGAAGACGGTGTTGACGTCGCGTCCGTACGGGGGCACGTGCGTGACATCTACGCCCGCGAGTTCGATCGTGCCGGCGTCGGGGCGCTCGAACCCGGCGATCATGCGCAGGACCGTCGTCTTGCCCGAGCCGGAGGGGCCGAGAAGGGTGAGGAACTCCCCGTCGACGACGTCGAGGTCGACCCGATCAACGGCGACGACATCGCCGAAGTGCCGGCTGAGTCCGCGCAGGCGGATCGCGATCGACTCCGTCATCCTCGCCCTTCTCCTCGCCGTGCCCCGACTGCCAAGGTGCGAACGTAGTCCCTGGGACCGCATTCATGCGCGATACGTCGGAAAGGGTGCGCGAATCGTTATGCATTCGTGGTTTCTCGACGCAATCCGCAGCAGGTGCGGTCGAAGGCGGGTTGCGGCTAGAGCAGGCGACCCCGGCCCCGGACCCCCACGGTCACGGCGTCACCGGGCCGCACCCCACCGGTGCCGAGCACCCGGATCCGGACGGGCGTGCCGTCGACCAGCCGAACGTCGACCATGCTGTCGTGCCCGTGGTACGTCACATGCGTGACCTCGCCGACGACCTCGGCTCCGTCGCCCGCGGCAGTGACGGTGAGCTGCTCCGGACGCAAGGCGACCGTGTCGCCGCTGGCACCCGCGGCGGAAGCCGATCCGTCGGGCACCACACGACCCAGCGCAGTCGTCAGGGCATCACCGTCGCGCGCGAGCACGGGCAGCAGCACGACCTCTCCGAGGAACGTGGCCACGCCCAGGTCGTCCGGCCGCTGGTACAGCTCCTCGGGCGTGCCCTGCTGGACGATCCGGCCGTCGATCATGAGGCCGATCTGGTCGGCCAGGGAGAGCGCCTCCCCCTGATCGTGGGTCACGAGGATCGCGGTGGTGCGGGCCGCGGTCAGCAGCTCTCGCACCTCGGCACCGAGCTCCGTCCGGAGTCCGGCATCGAGCGCGCTGAAGGGCTCGTCGAGGAGGACGACGTCGGGCTGGGGAGCGAGGGCTCGTGCCAGGGCCACACGTTGCTGCTGCCCGCCGGACAGCTCATGCGGTGAGCGGTCCGCGAGGCCGGCAAGGCCCACCATGTCGAGCAACTCGGCGACGCGCTCACGAGTGGGGGTGCCGTCGGCGAGCGTCCGGCGCGGCAGGCCGAACGCGACGTTGCGCGCCACCGTCAGATGCGGGAAGAGGGATCCGTCCTGGGTCACGATGCCGATGCCGCGTTGCTCGGGCGGCAGGCACACGCCCGGCCCGTCGACGACCCGACCGCCCAGGGTGACCGTGCCCGACGTGACCGGGACGAAGCCGGCGATCGCGCGCAGCAGCGTCGTCTTGCCCGAGCCGCTGGCACCCACAATGGCGAGGAATCCACCTGAGTCGACGCTGCAGGTGGCCGCACGCACGACGGGCGGTCCGCCGTAGCCGACGACGAGATCACGCACGTCCAGGGAGGTCACGCCGGCACCTCCGCGCGGGCGGTCATGGACGCGGCCACCATGTCGCCATCCTGCCCTGCCACCGACCCGGGACTGCGACGGCCCAGCCACCGGCTCAGCAGCCAGGCGGGAATCGCCGCCAGCGCGATCAGGCCGAGGGCATAGGGCGCCGCAGCACCGAAGGCCTCCACCTCGGTGCGCGACCACAGTCGGGTTGCGAGGGTCTCGAAGCCCGTCGGCCTGAGCATGAGGGTCGCCGGCAGCTCCTTCATCGCCGTGAGCAGCACGAGGA
>JBIIJX010000076.1:0-10531 GCA_044233495.1 Candidatus Nanopelagicales bacterium | reverse complement strand
CGCCGGTCGCATGGAGGAGGATGCCATCACCGCCGAACTGGGACGCGACGACACTGCGACCGGGCGCCGCCAGGCTGCCGTCGCCCGGGCAGCCCGTCCCACATCCGTCGCCAAGGAGCTTGCCTGGGCCGACATCTTCGAGCGGACCGAGCTGCCCAACGCCATCATCGAGGCGACCATCGGAGGCTTCGTCCAGCCCGATCAGGTTGATCTCCTCCGGCCCTACCGTGATCGCTACTTCGCGGCGCTGCCTGAGGTGTGGAACACGCGGACGACGGAGATCGCCCAGTCGATCACGATGGGGCTCTACCCGATGTTCCTGATCGACGACGAGACCCTTGCCGCCACCGACGCCTTCCTCGCGCAGGACGGACTGAACTCCGCGTGCCGCCGCCTGGTGGTCGAAGGGCGGGACGGCATCGTGCGTTCGATGCGAGCCCGGGCCGCCGACGCCTGATCGCGACGCCGTCTCACGCGCTCGCGGGTGGTATCAGGAGGGCTCGTCTAGGTGCAGCACGCGCGGATGGCGGGCGTGCTCGGCGAGCATGACCATGCCCTCCCGAACCCCGGCGACGAGCTCGCCGGCAGCCAAGGCGGTGGTCATCGACAAGGCAGCCAGCTGGCAGGCACGGTCGTCGAGATCAACGGCGACGTTCTCGCCTGTGACGATCTCCAGCACGCGTTCGAGGGGGCTGATCGCGACGAGCACCGTCGAGGCCGGGTCGCGCAGCGCGGAGTGACGATCGAGCGCCGAGGAGCGGCCAGCAGGCAGGGGGCCGACGTAGAGAGCGAAGGCGAAGCCGCTGATCGTTCGGGCGCGCTCCAGGCTGCCCTGCAGCTCCTTGCGCTCGGCGTCGGTGATCCGGCCCGCCCCGGACGGGATCGCGTAAGGGTCACCAGCGGGCACTGACGCCACCTGCCTTCGTCGAGTCGAGGGGAGCCATCTCGTCCACCAGCCGCGAGGGATCGGGCACGGGACGTGCACTCACGAGCAGCAGCGGGCCCCCTTCATCCAGGTCGTCGCCCCTCGCATCGCGGATCCATGACGGGGCGTTCACGAGGAGGTAGATGATCAGAGCCAGAAGGGCGGGAATGCCGACGAAGAAGCCGACAGCTTGAAGACCGGTCACACCCACAACCCTAACGGAAGGGGTCGGTGAGGCGGTCCAGCAGATCAGAGCCCTGCATGACCCGCTCGAGAAGGACCGGAACACCCGCGGCATCGGCCAGCGGCACGCGCCAGTTCGGGTACTCCTGATCGGTTCCGGGCTGGTTCTGGGCTCGGCGATCACCGACGACATCCGGCAGGCCGATGCCGATCAAGCGTGCCGGAGACGCTGCCGCGGCCCGATGGAGCGCGACCGCCATCGCGTCCAGTCCGGTGTCCGTGGAGATGTCGACGTCGTCCGCGAGCCAGCCCCGCTCGCGAAGCTTGCGGGCCCACGCCTCGCGCTCCCCGGCCGCCCTGGCCCGCTCCTCCTCGACCGACGTCGTCAGGAGTCCGAGCTCGGACCGGATGCGCACGTGCTCGTCGCGGAGGTAGCCGGCCGTCGGCGGCAGGTCATGCACCGTGACGCTCGCCAGGACCTCGCGCCGCCAGTCGTGCGGGTCGCGCACCCCGTGGCCGTCGCCTTCGAACCACAGGATCACGGTGCCGAGGATGCCTCGTTCGCCCAAGGCGGCCTGCACCCACGGCTCGACGGTGCCGAGATCCTCGCCGACGACGACGCACCCGGCGCGGTGGGCTTCGAGCATGAGCACGCTGAGCATGGCATCGTGGTCGAAGCGCACGAACGTGCCGGCGTGGGCCGGTAGGCCCGCCGGCACCCACCACTGCCGGAAGAGGCCGAGCACGTGATCGATGCGCAGCCCGCCGGCGTGACGCACGACCGTACGCAGCATGTCGCGGAACGGCAGGAAGGCAGCCTCCGCGAGTGCATCGGGCCGCCACGGCGGCTGGTGCCAGTTCTGCCCCAACTGGTTGTACATGTCAGGAGGCGCACCGACCCCGACACCGGTTGCCATGACATCCTGAAGAGCCCAGGCATCAGCGCCCTGCGGGTGCACGCCGACCGCAAGATCGTGCATGATCCCCAGCGCCATGCCGGCGGCCACCGCACGGCCCTGGGCCGATCGCAGCTGCTCGTCGACCTGCCACTGCAGCCACATGTGGAAGTCGACGAGGTTGGAATGCTCCTCACGGAACTCGGCGACGGCCTCGCCCGCGGGGTGGGACAGATCGCGCGGCCAAGCGTCCGGATGCCCATGCACGTCGCCGATCGCGCACCAGGTTGCGAAGTCGGTGAGCCCCGCTCCCTGCTCGCGGACGTACGTCTCGTACTGCCGGGCACGAGCGGTGTCCAGGCCGACCGCGTGGATCTTCTCAAGAGCCCAGCGCTTCGCTGCCCACACCCTGTCGCGGTCCAGGAGGTCGTCGGATGAGTTGAGTCGGCGCAGGTTGCTCGCCTCCTCCTCGATGCGATCGACCGTCTTCGCATCGACGCGGTCCAGCTCGGGGATGTCCTCGACGCGCAGGTAGATCGGATTCGCGAACCGGCGAGTGACCGGCAGGTAGGGGGAGGGCGTCATCGGCGGCACCGGCGACGCGGCGTGAAGCGGATTGATGAGGACGAATCCGGCTCCCAACTCACGTGCGCTCCATGCGGACAGATCGGCGAGGTCGTGGAGATCTCCCAGGCCCCAGGACTGCGCGGATCGCATTGCGTACAGCTGCGTCATGAACCCCCACTGCCGCTCACCGATCAGTCCATCGGGATCCAGCCGCTGCGGGGCGACAACCGCCACCGAACGTCCTGCGCGATCGTCGGACTCGGCGACGATCGCGTGCCACCCGAGAGGGAGGTCCCCGGGCATGCGGAAGCTGGCCTCGCCGATGCGCACCCCGTCGACGTCGACCGGATCCACCCAGTGGTCCATGGGCTGCAGGTCGATCCGCCGGCCGTCCTCGAGCTCGAGCCGGACCTGCGCCGGGGCGCCGTCGCGCACGTGGACCCACAGGCGCTGGTCCGATCCCTGGCGCATGACGAAGACCGGCGGGAGCATGCGGCGCCAGTCGCGCAGGCGCCTGTCCTCCAGCGCCCTCTCGATGGCCGCCGGCGTGCTGGTGTCCAGGCCGAGGGCCTCGAGCACGGCGATCACGGACTCACGGCCCACCTGGACCAGCGCGCCTGCCTGATCCCAGTACTCCGTGGCGACGCCGTGCGCGGCGGCCAGCCGGGCGAGGTCGTCCGGCAGGGACGACGTCGACCCGTGCAGCTCCACGGCCGAAGCCTAGGGTGGACTCCGTGACGCCCTCGACCGCTCGACTCGCGTACCCCGATGCCCCGCGCCTGGATCTCGTGGACGAGTACCACGGCACCCCCGTTGCGGATCCGTACCGCTGGCTGGAGGACCCCTCGGATCCCCGCACCGCAGCCTGGCTGGAGCAGCAGGCGGGACTCATGGCCGACGAGCGCGCGACCTGGACCTCCCGGGAGCGTTTCGCCGAGCGGGTCGAGGCGCTGCTGGGGGCCGGCACGATCTCGCCCCCCTACTGGCGGGGCGACCGCTACTTCATCACCCGCCGGGAGCCCGGCCAGCAGTTCTCCGTCCTGTACGTCGTCGACCCCGATGGCACCGAGCGCACGCTGATCGACCCCATGGCCCTGGATCCCGAGGGCCTCACGACTCTCGACAGCTGGCAGCCCTCGAAGGAGGGCGACCGCATCGCGTACCAGCTCTCGGTCGGCGGGGACGAGGAGTCACTCCTGCACGTGATGGACGTGGCCACCGGTGAGACGATCGAGGGGCCGATCGACCGATGCCGCTACTCACCTGTCGCCTGGCTGCCCGGCGGTGAGTCGTTCTACTACGTGCGCCGAATCGCGCCCGAGCTCCTTCCGGAGTCCGAGCGCAACTTCCACCGACGGGTCTACCTGCACCGCGTCGGCACATCACCCGACGATGACGTGCTGGTCTTCGGCGCGGGCATGACCATGACGAACTACTACGGAGTCGAGGTGAGTCGAGACGGGCGGTGGCTGCAGGTGTCGTCGTCCGAGGGCACCGAGCCGCGCAACGATCTCTGGGTGGCTGATCTCACGTCCTGCCCCACCGATGCTCCCGCATTCACCCTCGTGCAGGGCGACGTCGATGCGCAGACCGGTCTGACCTTCCTGCGCGACGGACGGGTGATGGTCAGCACCGACCGAGACGCACCCCGGGGACGTGTGGCCGTCACCCGGCCCGGCGCGTGGGCGGTCGACCATTGGGTGGATCTGATCGCGGAGGACCCGGAAGCGGTGCTGGAGTCAGTGACGGTGCTCGATGGGCCCGACCTCGACGAGGACCTCCTGCTCGTCGTGCGCACAGCCCACGGCATCGCGCAGATGAGCCTGCATCGAGCCACCGACGGTGCGTTCATCGGTGACATCGATCTGCCGGGCGCTGGCACTATCGGCGGACCTGTCGAGCACATCGACGGCGGTCCGGTGACATGGTTCGTCTTCACCGACCACGCCACCGTGCCCACGGTGTACACCTACGACGCCCGCACTCGCGAAGTCGCTCTGCACGCTCGCCCCCCGGGCGTCGTCGAGGTGCCCACGGTCCACTCCCAGCAGGTCACCTACCGTTCCAAGGACGGCACCGAGGTGCGCATGTTCGTGCTCTCCCCCACGGCCGAGCCCGATCGTCCCCGGCCGACGATCCTGTACGGCTACGGCGGCTTCGGCATCGCGATGACTCCGGGCTACTCCGCTGCCATCCTGGCCTGGGTGGAGGCCGGTGGCGTGTGGGCCGTGGCCAACATCCGCGGAGGCGGCGAGGAGGGCGAGGACTGGCATCGGGCCGGGATGCTCGGCAGCAAGCAGAACGTCTATGACGACTTCCACGCGGCAGCCGAGTGGCTGATCGACGCAGGGTGGACGTCGGCGCAGAATCTCGGCATCTACGGCGGTTCCAACGGCGGCCTGCTGGTGGGTGCTGCGATGACGCAGCGCCCGGAGCTGTTCAACGCCGTCGTGTGCGTGGCTCCCCTGCTCGACATGCTCCGCTACACGACGTCCGAACTCGGACCGACCTGGACCGTCGAGTACGGCGACCCGGATGATCCGGAGCAGTTCGGCTGGTTGCACAGCTACTCCCCCTACCACCGGGTGACCCCCGACACCGACTACCCGGCGACCATGTTCGCCGTCTTCGAGAACGACTCACGCACGGATCCGATGCACGGACGGAAGATGTGCGCCGCCGTCCAGCATGCGACGACCGGAAGCCGGCCGATCCTGCTGAGGTCCGAGGGTGACGTCGGCCACGGTGCCCGGTCGGTCTCGAAGTCAGTCGTCGAGACCGCCGACACACTGGCGTTCATGGCCCGCTGGACGGGGCTGTCATGATCGCGGTCGTGGCCGCGAAGGAGCAGCCTGCGCTCTGGGAGACCGCGCGAGACTGGATCCTCGGCGTGCCGCTGCGGATTGCCGCGATCATCCTGATCGCCCTCGTCGTCCAGATCGTGCTGTCGTGGGTCATCCGACGAGCGGTGAAGCGGGCGACCGAACGTGCCAAGGTGGAGCGACTGGGCCAGTCCAGGCGCACGGCCCGCACCGTGGAGCTCTCGCAGATCCTGCTCACCGAGCGCACAGAGCAACGTGCCGCCGCGATCGGGGGCCTGCTGCGCAGCGTTCTGGCCATCACCGTGTGGTCCATCGCCCTGCTGACGATCCTGCCGCTCCTGGGCATCGACATCGCTCCCCTGCTCGCCAGTGCAGGGGTCATCGGCGTCGCTCTCGGCTTCGGCGCACAGACCATGGTGAAGGACTACCTGTCCGGGATCTTCATCATCATCGAGGACCAGTTCGGCGTCGGGGACCTCGTCGACGTCGGTCCGGTCATCGGCACCGTCGAGGAGGTCGCGCTTCGGTTCACACGGCTACGGGATCTCACCGGCGTGGTCTGGTACGTGCGCAACGGCGAGATCCTCCGGGTGGCGAATCGCTCTCAGGGGTGGACGCTCGCGATCGTCGACATCCCGATCGCCTACGACGAGGACATCGACCACGTGCGCGAGATCGTCGAGGGGGTCTCGACGGACATGGACGAGGACCCGGCCTACGACGACATGCTCCTCGGACGTCCGACGTTCGCGGGCGTGGAGTCCGTCTCGGGCGAGGCGGTCGTGGTGCGCATCACGGCCAAGGCGGCTCCCGACGAGCAGGTCGCAGTCGCCCGCACCATTCGCGAGCGGATGAAGCTCGCGTTCGACAGAGCGGGCATCACCGTGCCCGTGCTCATGCGGCCGATGCAGGGTCCTGGTGGGGCCGCCGGTTCCTCACGCCCGACACCGTGACGCCCGGCAGGAGGTTACCCACGTGAGCGAGCATTCGGACGGTGCCCCGCAGATCACTCCCTTCGAGGACTTCGGCGGCGAGGAGTTCTTCACCTCCCTGGTCGCGGCCTTCTATCGACGCGTCGCAACTGACGACATCCTGCGTCCGATGTACCCGGATGCTGACCTCGCCGCCGCCGAGCGACGGTTGCGACTGTTCCTGATGCAGTACTGGGGCGGGCCGACCACCTACGACGACGAGCGCGGGCATCCCCGGCTTCGCATGCGCCACATGGGCTTCGCGATCGACGGAGTGGCCCGGGACCGCTGGCTCATTCTCATGCGCGAGGCGATGACCGAGCAGGAGCTCACCGAGGAGCAGGAATCGAGGCTCTGGACCTACCTGGTCAGTGCCGCCTTCGCCATGCAGAACATCCCGGATGAACCTGCGGGTACGCCCCTCGCGACGGTGGACTGACGTCAGCCTCAGCGCACCACGTGCAACGCCAGGCGCGCCGACGGGCCCTGCAGGTACGTGAAGACCTGCCCTCGTGGCGTGCTGAGGCGCTTCCATGGCCCGCAGGTCGCCGCGGCCACGCGCGAGCGATCGTTCGAGATCATGCCGAGTCGGTGAGCCGCATGCAGTACGCGCATCGGAAGTCCCGCGAAGGCCGAGCGGTCCCAGATCTCGTTCGCGACGTTCTCCTGGGCCTTGGGCGGCAGACCTGTCGACCTGGCATTGAACTCCGCCGTGGCCTCGTCGAGGCTGGGGATCAGGTCGCCCGAGAGTCCGTGGATCGGCATCTGCCAGCCCTCGGTTGGCGGCAGGTGGTGCAGGTTCGGGGCCGAGCCCGGAGGCACGAAGGCCCGCGGCAGGGAGTCCAGGTCCATGCCGGTCGTGCCGTCAGCACGTAGCAGGTCGGCGAAGCCTGCCAGCGGCACGGTGACGTCCCGGGGATCATCCTCGGTCACCGGTTCAGCCGTCGGCACCGCGAAGAAGACGAGCACGCCCAGCGGCGGGGCCGTGAAGACCCCGAGCGCTCGCGCCGTCGTCACGACTCTGGCGGCCTGAACCGCGTCCCACGTGAGCTGTCGCCGGGAGAAGCCCTCGAGGACCCTTGCCTCAGCCTCGCCCAGTCGGATGGTCACGCCTTAAGTCTGAGGGGGCGGAGTGGGGGTCGCAAATCGTGCGCTCTCGAGGATCCCTCGCAGCTCATCCGACATCCGCACCGGCCTGCCTGTCTCAGGATCCACCACGGCCATCACCGTGGATGCCTCGGCCGCAAGGTCACCGAGTTCGTCGAGGATCCGATAGCCCAATGTGTAGGAGGAGTTCCCCAGCCGGGATACCCAGATCTCCACGATCACCGGCTCCAACGAGTAGGACAGCGGCTTGCGGTGCGCGATCTCCTGCTTCACGACGACCTGGTCGAATCCACCTCCATGGATGAGTCGGAGGTCCATCTGCAGACCGACCCTCGCCTCCTGCAGGTAGTCGTGGAAGGCCACGTTGTTGACGTGACCGAGAGGGTCCAGGTCACTGAACCGACGCTGGACGGATACTCGACGCACTCCGGCGAGATGCTCGGCCACTAGCCGCGCGTCAGTTTGCGGTAGGTGGCCCGATGCGGCCGCGCGGCGTCGGCACCGAGACGCTCTACCTTGTTCTTCTCGTACGACTCGAAGTTGCCCTCGAACCAGAACCACTGCGAGTCGCCCTCGTAGGCGAGGATGTGCGTCGCGATGCGATCGAGGAACCAGCGATCGTGCGAGGTGATGACCGCGCAGCCGGGAAACTCCAGCAGTGCGTTCTCCAGGGAGCCGAGGGTCTCGACGTCAAGGTCGTTCGTCGGTTCGTCGAGCAGGAGCAGGTTGCCCCCCATCTTGAGGGTGAGGGCGAGGTTCAGCCTGTTGCGCTCTCCGCCGGAGAGCACCTTGGCCGGCTTCTGCTGATCGGGACCCTTGAAGCCGAACGCCGAGACGTATGCGCGGGAAGGCATCTCGACCTTGCCGACGTTGATCCAGTCCAGCCCGTCGGAGACGACCTCCCAGACGTTCTTGGTCGGGTCTAGTCCGGCTCGGGTCTGGTCTACGTAAGACAGCGTCACAGTGTCGCCGACCTTGATCTCACCGCTCGTCGGCAGGATGGCGGCATTGTCGCCATCATCGGTGATGCCCTCGGCGGCTGCGACGATCATCGTGAACAGCGTCGTCTTGCCGACGCCGTTCGGTCCGATGACGCCGACGATGCCGTTGCGCGGGAGGGTGAAGGACAGGTTGTCGATCAGGATGCGATCGCCGAACGCCTTGGTCAGGTTGGTGGCCTCGACGACCACGTTGCCCAGACGCGGGCCCGGCGGGATCTGGATCTCCTCCATGTCGAGCTTGCGGGTCTTCTCCGCCTCCGCGGCCATCTCCTCGTAGCGCTCGAGACGGGAGCGGCTCTTGGTCTGGCGGGCCTTGGCGTTGGAGCGAACCCACTCGAGTTCACCCTCCAGGCGCCGCTTCAACTTGGCGTCCTTCTGCCCCTCGACCTTCAGCCGCGACGCCTTGGTCTCCAAGTAGGTGGAGTAGTTGCCCTCGTAGGGGTAGGCGTGGCCGCGATCCAGCTCCAGGATCCACTGGGCGACATTGTCGAGGAAGTATCGGTCGTGCGTGATGGCGACGACGGTGCCGGGGTACTTCTCGAGGTGCTGCTCCAGCCAGTTGACGCTCTCGGCGTCGAGGTGGTTGGTGGGTTCGTCGAGAAGGAGCAGGTCGGGCTGTTCGAGCAGCAGCTTGCACAGCGCGACGCGGCGCTTCTCGCCACCCGAGAGCACCGAGACGTCAGCCTCGGGGGCCGGGCAGCGGAGCGCGTCCATGGCCTGCTCCAGCTGGGCGTCGAGATCCCAGGCGTTGCGATGGTCGATCGCCTCCTGGAGCTTGCCCATCTCCTCCAGGAGGGTGTCGTAGTCCGCATCGGGCTCGGTGAGTGCGACCGAGATCTCGTTGAAGCGGTCGATCATGCCCTTGGTCTCGGCCACTCCGAGCTGCACGTTCTCCAGCACGGTCTTGGTCTCGTCGAGGTTCGGCTCCTGCATCAGGATGCCGACGGTGTAGCCCTCGTGCAGCATCGCCTCGCCGTTGGAGACGTCGTCGATGCCCGCCATGACCTTCAGCAGGCTCGACTTGCCTGCGCCGTTCGGTCCCACCACGCCGATCTTGGCCCCGGGGAGAAAGGCGAGAGTGACGTCGTCGAGGACGACCTTGTCGCCGTGCGCCTTGCGTGCCTTGCGGAGGGTGTAGATGAACTCGGCCATGAGCGGGAGCCTAGTCGGGGCTCAGCGACCCACGAGCCTCACCTCGCAGCGCCCCCCGCGGGAGCGGGCCAGACGGGCGTCGGCAGTGAGGAGCGGGGCGTCAATCAGTTCGGCGAGTGCGACGTAGGCGGAGTCGTACGCAGTGAGGGTGCCCGCCAGTTCCGCGACACGCTCGCCCATCGGCCATGTGGGCAGGCGATCGATGGGGGCCGCCACCAGTCGGCGCACGACCGGGCCGATCTCGTCGCGAGTCAGGAATCCCCCTCGCACGAGCCCCCACCAGGCGCTGATGCACTCGACGTCGAGGAGGTGCGGGGCGGCCAGGGAGTCGAACTCGGCGAGGGCGCTCGCGGCAACCACCCCGCGTGGGCCGCGGCCGACGAGCGCATCGACGACGACGGACCCGTCCACCACAGCCGTGGCGCTCACCCGCGGCCCGCAAGGTCGCGTCCCTGGCGGATCAGGGCCACGGCGTCCGCGTCGGGGCCGATCCCTGATCCTGCGAGTTCTCGCTGCCGGGCCGCCTGGACGAGCTCGGCAGCGAACTGCCGGACGGACGGTCGGGCGGCCGCGGAGGCGAGCAGCCCCTGCAGGTAGGCCTGAAGGGACTGCCCGACCTCCTCGGCCCGGGCGACCAGGGCGGCGTGCACGTCGTCAGGAACGTGGCGGATGGTGATGTTGGGCATGCCTGCATTATGCATGCACTAGGCCCCCCGACTCACAGTCGCACCCGCTCGATGATCTCCCCGGTCTGCGGGTCGACGACCTCGTCATCGTCGAGGTCATCCGGATCGTCGGCGCCGTCGAGATCGCTGTCGGCACCCCGCCCGAGCAGCCGCGAAGCCAGTGCCCGAGCCTCCTCCTCCTCCGCAATGCCGGCCTCTGCCATCGAGTCCGCGAGGTATCG
>JBIIJX010000290.1:0-2585 GCA_044233495.1 Candidatus Nanopelagicales bacterium | reverse complement strand
CGTGACCTCGGCATGCCCTGACCGAAAGGAGCACACCATGAAAGGTCCGTCCGCCACCGTCGCCGAGACCTACGACCACGTCGTCGGGATAGACACGCACGCCCGCACACACACGCTCACCATCATCATCGCCGCCACAGGCCAGGTCGTGGACAGCGCAGACTTCCCGACCACGGCCCGCGGCCTGCACAGGGCCGTGTCCTGGGTGCAGCGCCGCTGCCCGGGTTCTGTCCTCGCCGCTGTCGAGGGAACCGCGTCCTACGGAGCCTCCATCACCACCGAGCTTGGGGACCGCGGCATCACCGTGGCCGAGGTCAGACCCCCGACCCGGTCGGCCCGCGCCCGAGATGGCAAGTCCGACCCCATCGACTCCCTCGCGGCCGCGCGTGGCGTCCTCGCCGTCCCCGTGGCCGAGCTCACGATCCCTCGAGCTACAGGAGCCCGATCCACCCTCCGGGTGCTGCTGGCCGCCCGCCGGCTCATGGATCAGCAGCGCACGGCCAATCGCAACGCACTGACAGCCCTGCTGCGCTGCACGCCCATGGGAGTCGACGCCCGACGAGCCCTGTCGCAAGCCCAGATCACCGCGATCAGCCGATGGCACACCCGCCCCACTGATGGCCCGCTCGAAGCACCCCTACGCTCCGAGGCGCGACGCCTGGCCACCGCCGTCATCGACCTCAGCACCACGCTGAAGGCCAACGAACAGCAGTTACGCGAGTTCACCGAGCAGCTGGCTCCCGGCCTGCAGGACACCCCCGGGATCGGACCGGTCACCGGCGCCATCCTCGTCTGCTCGTACTCCCACCACGGCCGGATTCGATCCGAAGCCGCCTTCGCCCGCCTCGGCGGCGTCGCGCCCAGGCCCGCCTCCTCCGGCAACACCACCCGACACCGGCTCGACCGTGGAGGCGACCGTCAACTCAATCGCGCACTCGACACCATCGTTCGAACTCGGATGAGCTTTGACCCCGACACCAAGATCTACGTCACCCGTGCCCGAGTTCACGGCAAGAGCAGCCGCGAGATTCGTCGATCCCTCAAGCGCTACGTCGCCCGCGCCACCTACCGGCAACTACGCACCTGCATGACTTGACACAACCCATAGAAGGGTCATTTTGGGAGCGAACTCGCAGCGAAGTAGGCCGCCGCGCGGCGCAGGATCTCGTTCTCCATCTCCAGCCGCCGCTTATCGCGGCGCAACTGCACGATCTCGGCCTGCTCCGCGGTCGTCAGCCCGTCCTTGATCCCGTCGTCGACGTCGGCCTGCTTCATCCAGCGGCGCACGGTCTCCTCCGCGACCCCGAAATCGGTCGCCACCTCCACGACGCTCAGATCACCACGACGGGCGACCGTGACCACGTCCCTCTTGAACTCCGGCGGGTACTTCTTCGGCATGACGGACATCCTCCCGCGAGACCACGTCCCGCAATAGAAGGTGTCCACCCAACCAACAGCAATCCCTTCTACCGCATCCTGGACGGCGTCACCATCCACGACGCCGGCGTCTTCAACACCAAGCTCCAAGAATGGGAGGACTACTACAACTACCATCGCACCCACGGCAGCCTCGCAGGACAAACGCCCTACGAACGCCTCAAGCAGAAGACCCAAGCACCGACGTAAGCGAACTACGTCAGTCGCACATGGTGGAGGTGCCGGGAATCGAACCCGGGTCCGTGCAGGCTCCTCGCGTTCTTCTACGTGCGTAGCCGCGCTGTCGCTTCTCGACCCCGGGGCTTCGTGCGGCACTGCCCCGGGCGGTCCAGCCACTGTTTGGTGTTCCGCCCCCTCCCGTGACCGGAGGGCTTGGTGAGTCCCCTAGCGACGCCAGCTCCCGACTCGGGGACGCATCGGGCTGACGGCTGATCTAGTGCTTAGGCCGCGAGGGCGTAAGCGTCAGCAGACTGCTTATTGTTGGCAGTTATTGGTTTCCAAGGATTCTTAACGAGATCACCTTGGCTTCTCGGCACGCTTCTCCGGTCGAAACATCTGTCCGTCGAAACCTGTCACCCCCTATGGAATTGTCAACGACCCGAGGGTCACCTTCGATGGTACGCCTCGTTTCCGGTCTCGACAAACCCCGAGGGTCAGTCGATTCCCTTGGTGCGCCGCCCGGTGGCCCGTTCCGCCTCACGCTTGGACTCACGCTCGGCGATGGCCTGCCGCTTGTCGTAGTTCTTGCGACCGCGCGCCACGGCGATCTCGACCTTGGCGTAGCCGTCGTGGAAGAACAGGGCCAACGGCACAAGGGTGACACCGGAGTCTTTCACCTTGCCGGCGATGCGGCTGATCTCGTCCTTGCGCAGGAGCAGCTTGCGCGCACGTCGTGGCTCGTGGTTGGTCCAGGTGCCCTGCGTGTACTCCGGGATGTGGATGCCCCGCAGCCACACTTCGCCGTCATCCACCGTGGCGAAGCCGTCAGTCAGGTTCGCCCGCCCCGCACGCAGCGACTTGACCTCCGTTCCCGTGAGGACGAGACCTGCCTCGTACACGTCCTCGATGGAGTAGTCGTGCCGCGCCTTCTTGTTCTGGGCGATGAGCTTGCGGCCCTTCTCACGGGGCATGGGGCTCGCCTTCCTGAA
>JBIIJX010000289.1:0-2589 GCA_044233495.1 Candidatus Nanopelagicales bacterium | reverse complement strand
AGGATGAGCTCGGCGTGGTCGTAGTCGTCCTGCTTCGGGCTGAACACTTCGTTGGCTGCCGCGATCTGATCCGGATGGAGCACCCACTTGCCGTCGAAGCCCAGCGCAGCGGAGCGACCCGCCACGCGCTTGTAGCCGTCGATGTCCTTGATCGCCAGGTAGGGACCGTCAATGGCCTGCTTGTCGTACGCCCTCGCCGCCATCAGGATGCGCATCAGGATGTAGTGGTAAGCGTCGCCGACGTCGTAGCCCGGTGGCTGCTCACCGACAACGAGAGATTTCATGTTGATGCTCGCCATGAAGTCCGCCGGCCCGAAGATGATCGTCTCCACGCGCGGACTTGCCTGCGCGATCGCATCGACATTGATCAGGCCCATCGCGTTCTCGATCTGCGCCTCGATCCCGATACGACCCACCTCCAGGCCATTGGACTTCTCGATCTGGGTCAGCAGGAGATCCAAGGCGACGACCTGATCGGCTGTCTGCACCTTCGGCAGCATGATGCAGTCGAGGTTCGCCCCTGCACCCTCCACAACCTCGACCACATCGGCGTACGTCCACTGCGTCGTCCAGTCGTTGACCCGGACAACGCGCGTCTTGCCCTCGTACCCGCCCTCGTTCAGCGCGGCGACGATGTTCTTGCGGGCCTCGGGCTTCGCCAGTGGCGCGACGGCATCCTCGATGTCCATGAACACCTGATCGGCTGCCAGGCCCTTGGCCTTGTCCAGCATCTTCGGGCTGGAGCCGGGGACGGCGAGGTTGGAGCGGCGAGCACGCTGCGGGGCCATGGAACTCCTCGGTGTGGGATGGGTCGGGGGGCGGTCGGGCGTACGGCGAACGTCTAGGCGGGGGTGAGGTGCTTGCTGGCGCGGATCACGTCAAGGACGCGGGTCATGACTGTGGTGAGGTCATAGTCCTTGGGGGTGAACACTTCTGCGACACCGGCGGCCATGAGTGTCTCGGCGTCGGCCTCCGGGATGATCCCGCCGAGCACGACCGGGACGTCGTCCAACCCGGCAGCGCGGAGGCCGTCGACGATCTCGGGCACGATCTGCAGGTGTGATCCGGACAGGATCGACAGGCCGACGCAGTCGACGTCCTCCTGCACTGCTGCCGCGACGATCTGCTCGGGTGTGAGCCGGATGCCCTGGTAGATCACCTCGAAGCCCGCATCGCGGGCCGCCACGGCGACCTGCTCGGCTCCGTTGGAGTGGCCGTCGAGGCCAGGCTTGCCCACCAGCATGCGCAGCCGGTGGCCGAGGTGCTCGCCGGTGGCTGCCACCGCGGCGCGAAGGTCGCCCAGGCCCGCGCGGTCGCCGCCTCCCGAGGAGGCCGTCACGCCGGTCGGCGCGCGGTACTCGCCGAAGACTGTGCGCAGAGCGCCAGCCCACTCCCCCGTGGTGGCACCCGCACGGGCGCACTCCAGAGAAGCCTCCATGAGGTTGGTGCCGGACTGGGCCTCCTGGACGAGGCGTGCCAGAGCCGCCTCGACGGCCACCGGATCGCGCTGCGACCGCCACTCGTCGAGGGCGAGGATGGCCCGCTCCTCGACCACCGGGTCGACGCGCTGGATCGCGGTCTCCAGGTCGACCGTCAGCGGGCTCGCCTCAGACGTGGTGTACGCGTTGACGCCGACGATGACCTCATCCCCAGACTCCACTCGACGCCGGCGCTCGGCGTGCGAGGACACCAGGGCCGTCTTCAGGTAGCCGGACTCCACTGCTGCGACGGCCCCGCCCATCTCCTCGATCCGGGCCATCTCCTGCCGAGCCTCGCGGACGATGTCGTCGACCTTGGCCTCGATCACGTGCGAGCCGTTGAAGATGTCGTCGTACTCGAGCAGGTCGGTCTCCAGAGCAAGCACCTGCTGCATGCGCAGGCTCCACTGCTGGTCCCACGGCCGGGGAAGCCCCATGGCCTCATTCCAGGCCGGCAGCTGAACCGCACGTGCGCGAGCATCCTTCGACAGGGTGACCGCGAGCATCTCGAGCACGATGCGCTGCACGTTGTTCTCGGGCTGCACCTCGGTCAGGCCGAGGGAGTTGACCTGCACCCCGTACCGGAAGCGACGGGCCTTGTCGTCGGTGACGCCGTAGCGATCGCGGGTGATCTCGTCCCACAGCCGGACGAAGGCCCGCATCTTGCACATCTCCTCGACGAACCGCACGCCTGCATTCACGAAGAAGGACAGCCGTCCCACGACATCTGTCATCTCCGCCGACGTCACCTGACCAGAGTCACGGACGTCGTCGAGCACCGCCATCGCGGTGGACAGGGAGAAGGCGATCTCCTGCACAGGCGTCGCGCCGGCCTCCTGCAGGTGGTAGCTGCAGATGTTGATCGGGTTCCACTTGGGGGTATTGCGGACGCTCCACGCGATCATGTCCGTGATCAGACGCATGGACGGCGCCGGAGGGAACACGTACGTGCCGCGGGACAGGTACTCCTTGATGATGTCGTTCTGTGTCGTGCCGGCCAGTGCCGTGCGGTCGGCACCCTGCTCGTCGGCAACACACACGTACAGCGCATAGAGCCACATTGCCGTCGCATTGATCGTCATCGACGTGTTCATCTGGTCGAGCGGGATCT
>JBIIJX010000011.1:0-27614 GCA_044233495.1 Candidatus Nanopelagicales bacterium | reverse complement strand
GCTCGTGACCGGGGATCCACCGTCGGATGTGGGCGCCAGCCAGTCGACGTCGATGTAGCCATCGCCGCGAGCAGCGGTGACGGATCGGGGCGCACCCGCAGATCCGCCAGCGATGCCGGAGGCACGCGAGGAGCCCGCACCAGTGCCGGCGGTGTTCGTGGCCGTCACCTCGACGTAGTAGGTGGAGCCGTTGGTCAGGCTCGAGATCGTGCAGGTGGTGCTCGACGTGCTGCAGGTCCCCTGCGATGTCCCGCCCGAGGCCGCGTCGTAGGCCGTCGCGTCGTACCCGGTTATCGAGGCACCGCCGTTGCTCGCGGGGGCGCTCCATGCCACCGAGACCGAGCCGTCACTGCCGGTGACCACCACGGACTGCGGCGCGCCGGGCACGGTCGACGGGGTGCCGCTCACCCGTGGCGACGATGTCGCCGTCGCCGCGCCGTCGGTCGCCACTACCTCGATGTAGTACGTGGTGCCGTTGGTCAGTCCGGTGACTGAGCAGGAGGTGGTCGCAGTCGTGCATGCCGCACCCTGGACCGACCCGCCCGAGGCTGCGTCATAGGCCGTCGCCGTGTAACCGGTGGCGCCTGCAGCCGCGCTCCACGTCACCAACAGGGCGGTATCAGCCCTCGTGGCGGTGACCCCGGTCGGTGCGCTCGGCACAGCGCTCGCCGACGGCAGCCCGGGACCGGCAACCCCCGCGAGGAGCGCCAGTACGAGCACGAGCATCGTCGCCGCACTGCGCGCGAGCAGAATCGTGGCCTTCATCCCGCTCTCCCCATCAGCGTCCGCCTGGTCGGCTGGTTGGCCGGTCCCCATGGTCACATACGACCGATCGGGACGAGCCCCTGCGGGGTCAGGAGCAGGTGCAGCGCTCCTCGGGCTTGTACATCGACAGCACCTGCTCGACGTGCTCTCCACACCCGGTGTAGGTGACCTTGTTGCACTGACGGCAGATGGCGGGGCTGCACATGGCCTTCTCCTGTGGTCGGTCGGTCAGGTCACTGTATACCCCAGGGGGTATGAGGTCAAGCCGCCGTCAACTGTTGCTGCCCTTGCGGAAGACGGCAGCCGTGATGGCGACCAGGATCACGGCCGTGACGATCTGCACGATGAGGACCAGCCAGAAGCTGTAGGAGTCTGTCGAAGGGCCGAAGCCCAGCATGTTGCCGATGAAGATCCCGGCGAACGCCCCGAGGATGCCCAGGAGAATCGTCATGAGGCACCCGATGGGTTGCATGCTCGGCACCAGGATGCGGGCGATGAGGCCGATGATCGAGCCGGCGACCAGTGCGCTGATGATGCCCTCGGGTGTCATGAGCGCCACCCAACCATCGACTGCCCGTCACGGGCAAGAGACACAAGTCGGGAAATGGCCCGGAAGTACTTCTTGCGGTAGCCGCCGCGCAGCATCTCCTGCGAGAAGAGCCGGTCCACCGGCTGACCGCTGGAGATCACCGGGATGTCACGGTCGTAGAGGCGATCGACGAGAACGACCATCCGGAGTGCCTGAGCCTGATCGGTCACGGTGCGTACTCCCTCGAGGGCCAGCAGCGGGACTCCCTCGACGAGGGCTCCGTACCGGGAGGGGTGGACCCTGCTCAGGTGGGCGAGCAGAGCGTCGAAGCGATCGAGCGCCGCTCCCGGATGGCTCGCCACCGCTGCGGCCAACTCCTCCGGTGACATCGGAGGCGGCGCCTCCGGCAGCCCACGATGCCGATAGTCATCGCCATCGATGCGCAGCACGTCGAAGTGGGCCGACAGCCCCTGGATCTCGCGCAGGAAGTCCTCCGCCGCGAACCGGCCCTCCCCCAGCTTCTCCGGCAGCGTGTTCGACGTGGCAGCCAGGCTCACCCCCGACTGCACGAGCTCGCCGAGCAGAGTGGACATGAGCACGGTGTCACCAGGATCGTCGAGCTCGAACTCGTCGATGCAGACGAGGCGGCTCGTGCGCAGCGCGTCGACCGCCGTCCGGAAGCCCAGGGCGCCCACGAGGTTCGTGTACTCGACGAAGGTGCCGAACCTCTTCGGCCCGGAAACCGCATGCCACAGGGATGCGAGCAGGTGGGTCTTCCCCACCCCGAATCCACCGTCCAAGTAGACACCGGCCCGGGACTCCGGCGGGGCAGCACGTCGGAACAGCGAGCGCTTGGGCGCCTCAGGCTGCTCGATGCGGGTGGCAAAGGCGCGCAGGGCAGCGACGGCGGCGGTCTGGCTCGGCTGACTCGGATCAGGAAGGTAGCTGTCGAAGCTCACTCCACCGAAGTGAGGAGGTGGGACGAAGTCCTCGAGAATGCGGCTGACGTCGAGCTCGGGCTGGCGCGAGGTCAGGGACACATGCCGGAGCCTATTCGTGGGACCATCACGGGGTGCATCGCGTTCATCCGGCTCCTGCGTCATCGCTCGACATCGACTCCCTTCGCGAGGCGTATCTCGTTCCACCGACTTCCGAATGGCGGAGCGACCGCTGGGTGCGCGTGAACTTCGTGATGTCGCTCGACGGCGCCATCAGCGGTCCTGGCGGCCTGTCCGGGCCACTGGGCACGGAAGCCGATCAGCAGGTCTTCGCCCTCGCCCGGTCCATGTGCGACGTCGTGCTCGTCGGGGCGGGGACGCTGCGCGCGGAGGACTACCGCCCGTCGAGCAGGCCCCTTGCCGTGGTGAGCCGACGACTGGACCTTGCTCACTCACTGCGGGTGTTCGCCGACCGTGGCCCGGAGCACGTGCGTCCCATGCTCATGAGCACCGCCCATGCGGTGCGGCAGGCATCGACCTGGCTGAGGGAGCAGGCCGAACTGGTGGTGTGCGGTGAGGACGAAGTCGACGTGACCGCGGTGCTGGATCACCTCACCGGGATCGGGCTGACGCGCGTGCTCTGCGAAGGCGGCCCGACACTGCTTGCCGACCTCCTCCGCCTCGACCTCGTCGACGAGATCCTCCTCACACTCTCGCCTCGACTCGTCGGCGGCGACCCTCACCTTGTCTACCTGCCTGGGGGCCTGGACCCCGCGATGCGCTTCAGGACCGCCCAGGTGCTGGAGCACGACGGAACCGTGCTCACGCGACTTCTGCGTCCCGCCTAGGTCCGACGGCTCCGGTGGCAAGAAACCCGGGAGTCGGGTGATACTGCCGGGGAAGGACGGAGCACCCTTGCGACCCCACGCCCTCGCTGTTGCCGCTGCGGCACTCGCGGCGCATGCTCTCGCCGCGACCAGCCTCATCGCCGCTGCCTCGCCGGCCCATGCGCAGGCCACGGTGGACAGCACCATCGCCAGCGGGCTGACCACACCGTGGGGACTGGCCTTCCTCCCGGACGGCTCGGCTCTCGTGAGCGAGCGCGACACCGCACTCATCAAGCGTGTCTCCGCACAAGGCGGACGTGTCACAACCGTGGGCCGGGTGGGCGGCGTGCGTCCGGGCGGCGAGGGTGGACTGCTCGGTATTGCCGTGCCGCCAGGACCCAAACCCGATGCCGTCTACGCCTACTACACGGGGGCGCGGGACAACAGGGTCGTGCGGATCGCGTGGGACGGCGTCAGACTGGGTCGGCAGCGGCCGATCCTGACCGGCATCGCCAAGAACACGTACCACAACGGCGGCCGGCTGATCTTCGCTCCCGACGGCTCGCTGTACGTCGGCACAGGGGACGCGGGTGATCCGGGCCGATCGCAGGATGCGGACGATCTCGCCGGCAAGGTCCTGCGCATCCGGCCGGACGGCCGTCCCGACCCGCGCAACCCCGATCCGTCGTCACCGGTGTTCACCCTCGGCCACCGCAATGTGCAGGGCATCACGCTCGACAGCGCGGGCCGGGTGTGGGCGACGGAGTTCGGTGAGCGCGATGCCGACGAGCTCAACCTGCTCCGCGCCGGCGGCAACTATGGCTGGCCGCAGGTCGAGGGTCGCGGCGGCGGTCCCGGCCTCGTCGACCCCAAAGCCACCTGGTCGCCGACGTCGACGGCATCCCCCAGTGGGGTGGCGATCCACGACGGTGTCGCCTATGTGGCCAGCCTGCGCGGCGAGGTGCTCTGGCAGGTGCCCCTCGTCGGCACGCAAGCGGGTCGGCCCGACGCTGCACCCCTGGGCGACCTAGGACGACTCCGCACGATCGCCGTCGCCCCGGACGGAGCTCTCTGGCTCGTGACCAGCAACACCGACGGCCGCGGGGCCCCCAAGCCCAGCGACGACCGCATACTTCGGCTGACGGTGGACTGACGGTGGGCGGCCGATAGGGTCGCAGACGTGAACGTCGCCGCATTCGTCTTCTGGACCATCGCCGTACTGCTGGCCATCTTCGGACTCGTATTCGCCCTGCTCGGCCAGAGCAGCGAGCGCGGGTACTGGTCGCAGCGCGATCCCTCCGGGGATCCCATGAAGGAGGCGACGAAGCTCAGCGCCATCCTGCGGCGCCCCGGCCACTACGCGGTGGGTGAGTACCGAGCACCCCTGCGCATCATGGGCATCGGCCTGCTCCTGGTGCAGATAGCGATCGGCTTCGCCGTCACGGGGCTACTCATGACGCTCTTCGACTGATCTCCCAGATCGCCACCGCGGCCGCGGCCGCGACGTTCAGGGAGTCGACACCACCCGACATCGGGATCCGGACGTGGCAGTCCGCTGCCGCAAGCCCCTGGGCGCTGATGCCGTCACCCTCGGTCCCCAGCACCAGTGCCGTGCGTTCCGGCAGCACCGCCTCGTCCAGACCGATGGCCGCCTCGGTCAGTGCAAGTGCGGCCACGGTGAATCCGAGAGAGCGCAAGACCTCGGCACCCTCGGGCCACGCAGCCAGGCGGGTCCAGGGCACCTGGAACACCGTCCCCATCGAGACCCGCACGCTTCGTCGATACAGCGGATCGGCGCATCGTGGCGTCACGAGCACAACATCAGCACCGAGTGCCGCGACCGAGCGGAAGATCGCGCCGACATTCGTATGGTCGACGATGTCCTCCAGCACGACCGCCAGGCAGGGCCCCGTGGCCGGGACGATCTCGCCGACTGCGGGCAGCCCGGGCCGGTGCATCGCGGCGAGGGCTCCCCGATGGACGGTGAATCCCGTGATGGACCGCAGCACGCCTCGGTCGGCCACGAAGGCCGGGATGCCGCCGTCCTCCCCCGCATCGACGCTGTCGAGAAGGGGCCGGAGGGGCTCCAGCCACCGCTCCTCCATCAGGAAGGAGCGCGGCCTCATCCCTGCGCCGAGGGCCCGCTCGATCACGGACGTGCTCTCCGCGATGAACAGACCCTTCTGAGGTTCCGCGCGTGAGCGCAGGGCCACATCAGTCAGACCGACGTAGTCCGACAAGCGCCCGTCGCTTGGATCGGTGATCCGGATGATCGTCATGCACGTCCGTGAGGAAGCGCCCGCCGCACGGCGTCGATGAACAGCACAGGCTGCTCCCATGAGCCGAAGTGACCGCCGGCAGGGAGCACCTCCCAGTCCGTGATCGCCAGGCACCGCTCCGCCCATGCGCGCGGCCAACGGCGGATGTCGTTCGGGAATATCGACACCGACACGGGCACGGTCACAAAGGGCGGGTAGGGATCGGCCGCCTTCTGCCGCGCGTGCTCCACATACAGGCGCATCGCCGATGCGATCGTGCCCGTCACCCAGTAGATGGTGGCGTTTGCAAGCAGCTGTTCGCGGGTGAGGGCCTCCTCGACATCACCTTCGTAGACAGTGAATGAGCGGCACATGTCGACCAGCCACGCCAGCAGCCCGGCAGGCGAGTCGTTCATCGCGACGGCGTAGGTGTGCGGGCGGTGGGAGTTGATCGCTACGTGCTCCACGCGACCGGTGGCGTTCGCACGAGTCCAGTGCTCCAGCGACTCACGCTCGAAATCCGTCAGCACCTCGACCTCGCCAGGAGCCGGCGGCAGTCCCGTCGGCATCGTCAGGTGCAGGGCCGTCAGCGAGCCCTGCCGTTCCGAGCGGGCAAGGTCGGTGAGGATGTTCGCCCCCCAGTCACCGCCGGCACCCGCATAGCGCGGATACCCCAGCTCCTGCATGAGGTCGTCCATCGCTCGAGAGATGCGGCGCCCGTTCCAGCCCTCCTCTGTGGTCGGCCCGGAGAACCCGTAGCCCGGGATGGACGGGCAGACGACGTGGAAGGCCGGGGCGCCCACTGCACCATGCGCATCCGGATCAACCAAGGGGCCGATGCAGTCGATGAACTCGATGACGGAGCCGGGCCAGCCGTGCACGAGCAGCAGGGGTGTCGCGTCCGCCCGTGGTGAGCGCTGGTGGAAGGCGTGGATGCGCTGCCCGTCGATGACCGTCTCGACCTGGTCGAAGGCATTGAATCGCGCCTGCACCGCATACCAGTCGAATGTCGTAGCCCACTCGTGGGCAAGCCCACGTATGTAGGAGAGGTCCGTGCCGATCGCCCAGCCGACATCGGCATAGTCCGCGGGCCATCGGGTGCCCAGCAGGCGAGCACGCAGATCCTCGATCACCGCCGGATCAACGTCGATGCTCGTCGGCCTCAGGGACACCATGCCGGGAACCGTATCCCTCAGTCCAGCTGCAGGGTGAGGGCGTACGCCTCACGCGTCCCGTAGATCTGCCGACGCGGAGCGAATGCATCGCCGACCACGTGCACCTGCGGCACGCGACCGCGCAACTCGTATGCGAGGTCTCCCAGCGGCACTCCGCCGCAGGCGAGCACGACGGAATCGACCCCCTCGATCGTGCCGGGCAGCTGCGAGTACACCTTGCGCAGGTGCACGCGACCGCGCTCGATGGCGGCGACCTGCTCGGAGAACCGGAGTTCGACACCCGCGAATTCAAGACGGGCCAGCACTCCGCCGAGCATGTAGCGGCTCAGCAGTGGTGCAGGCCCAGGCGTGGAGTAAACGATCGTGACGTCATGCCCACGCGAGGCGAGGAGGTCGGCGACGGCGAGTGGAGGCATGTGATCGTCCTGCGCCACCACGATCACCCGGTGGCCGACATCGACGGTGCCCGCGACGACGTCTCGCACGTCATGGACGAAGGGCAGGTCATCACCTGGGATGCCTGGGCGGCGGCGCGCCGTGCCCGTAGCGATGACGACGACGTCAGCACCTGCGGCCTCGATCGACGCGACATCGCCGGTTCGCTCGAGCTGGACGTCGACTCCCAGCTCGCGCACCCGGCGTTCCTGCCAGTCCAGGAACGTGCCGTAGCTGTCATAGGTAGGAACCGCAGTGGCGGTGCGCAGCAGGCCACCCAGCCGACCGGACTGCTCCCACAGCTCGACCCGGTGACCCCGCTCCGCCGACAGGGCCGCCATCTCCAGTCCGGCCGGTCCGCCGCCGATGACGAGGACGCGTTTGGGCTCCCGGATCCTGAGGGGCCAGGCCACAGTGCCCTCCTGACCGGCGTGGGGATTGACCGTGCAGGCGAAGGGCGTCTTCTCCACTACCGCCGTGCTGATGCAGTCATTGCATCCCGTGCAGGGGCGGATGTCCTGGGCTCGCCCCTGCTCGGCCTTCATCACCCACTCGTCGTCGGCGAGGAGCCCCCGGGCGACCCCGACGACGTGGGCCTGTCCCCGGGCCAGTACCCGCTCGGCCACCTCGGGTGTCGTGATCCGACCGGTGTAGGCGATCGGGAGGTTCACGGACCGCACGAACTCCCCCGACAGCTCCGCCCATGCAGCCGGCGGGTAGGCATGCGACTGGATGTAGGACGGGTTTCCCCAGTTGCTGCCGGCCACCAGACTCAGGTAGTCGACCATCCCGGTCGCCTCGAGCCGCTGGGCGATCTCGATGCCCTCGTGCAGGTCGTACCCGCCGGGCGCCTCCTCGAACATGTTGAGCCGAACCCCGACGGTGAAATCGTCACCGCACCGGTCGCGGATGTCGCGGATGATCTCGGTCACGAATCGAAGTCGGTTCTCGAGGCTGCCGCCGTACTCGTCATCACGGGTGTTCACCAGCGGAGAGACGAACCACTCCATGAGGTCGTCGTGATTGAGGTGGAGGTCCACGCCGTCGGCCCCCGCCTGCTGCGCGGCGTGTGCGGACCACGCGAACTCCTCGACGTACCAGCGGATCTCGTCACGGTCGAGCACATGAGGGATCTGGTTCAGCACCGGGGAGCTGAGCGTGGCAGACGGCGCGTTGGGCAGGCCGCCCTGGCTGACCAGCTGCACCGTGGTGTGAGCGCCGGCTCCGTGGATCGCCTCGGTGTACGCCTGCACGCGGTCGTGGAAGACCGGCAAGCGGAAGTAGCCCTTGGTTCGCGCACCGACCCCCACCGGTATGAATCCGGGAATGAACAGGTTGTCGATGTGCCCGGTGATGTTGACGACCCAGGCAACCCCGTTGTCGCAGCGACGTCGGATGTAGGCGATGTTCTGGGCGGCCTGCTCCTCGGTGCCGAACAGGGGTCCCAGGGGAGCCGTATGCGGGGGCATCATGACCCGATTCCGCAGGGGCATCGTGCCCACGCGGATCGGGGACATCAGGGTCGGGAATTCCGCCACACCTCACCCCTCGGTCGTCTAGATGACTGCCATGTCTAGCACGCGGGCCACCCCCTCCGATGACCGGCTCGCTAGCGTGCCGCCATGGCCACGATGAGGCGACCCTTCTCCCAGGTCGACGTCTTCACCGACACACCGCTCCTCGGCAATCCTGTCGCCGTGGTCCACGATGCCCAGGGCCTGGACACCAACACCATGCACTCCTTCACCGACTGGACGAACCTGTCGGAGGCCACCTTCCTCCTGCCGCCGACGCATCCGGATGCCGACTACCGCGTGCGGATCTTCTGCCCCGGGCGTGAGCTGCCCTTTGCCGGCCATCCAACTCTGGGCACCTGCCACGCGTGGCTCAGCGCCGGTGGCGCCCCGCGCGCCGGAGATTCCGGCGACATCGTTCAGGAGTGCGGCGTGGGCCTCGTCCGGATCCGACGCCGGGACAGCCTGCTGTCCTTTCAGGCCCCGCCCCTGCGTCGGTCCGGTCCCCTGGACGAGGCCGATGTCGTACGCCTCGCCGCAGGCCTGGGACTTCGGCGTGACGAGATCATCGACCACCAGTGGTGCGACAACGGTCCCGGCTGGCAGGCCGTCCTGCTGGAGGACGCCGACCGGGTGCTCGCCATCGATCCGGATCCGGCCCTGCTCGCCGGACTCGACGTCGGCGTGGTCGGACCGCACTCACCGGGCGGAGCCGATGTCGAGGTGCGCGCCTTCTTCCCAGGCAATTCCGGACTCACGGAGGATCCGGTGACGGGGTCGCTGAACGCCGCCCTGGCACAGTGGCTGATCGGATCCGGACGCCTGCCTCACCGGTACACCGCCGCCCAAGGCACGGTGCTCGGTCGAGCCGGCCGCGTGTACCTGTCTGCCGATGACGACGGCATCTGGGTCGGCGGAGCGAGCGTGACCGTCGTGTCCGGCGAGGTGGCGCTGCCGTCCGGCGAGGTGGCGCTGCCGTCCGGGGAGGACCACGATGCCTGATCTGCTCGCCGCCGACACGGTCGCCGGGTTCTGCGTCGAGCACCCCGACTGGCAGGTGGTCGACGGCCTCCTCGTCCGCTCCGCGACAGCACCGACCTTCCCCTCGGCGATCGCCTGGGTCGATGCCGTGGCGCGGGAGGCCGAGGAGATCGATCACCACCCCGACATCGACATCCGCTGGCGCACGGTGACCTTCCGCCTCTCGACCCACTCCGCGGGCGGCATCACGGCACGTGATCTCGATCTCGCGCGCCGGATAGACGGTCTGGTGGTCACCCAGAGCTGACCGGCCTCCCGGCACGCCGGGTCCGCCGCTGCTGGATGCCGAAGATCCCGACGGCCAGCCAGCCGAGCAGCATCTGCGGAAAGAAGGCGAAGGCGCGCCAGATGACGTCGGCGGCGACTGCCTGGTCGAACTCTGCGCCGAAGGCGACGAGCATGCCGATCAGCGCCGCATCGACCGTTCCCGCGCCCCCGGGTGCGAGGGGCACTGTGGTGAGCAGCAGCGCGACGGAGAAGGCCACGAACACCTCCAGAATCGTCACTCCTTCAGCCCCGACCCCCCGCAAGGCTGCGACGATGACGATCATCGGGGCCAATTGGGCCAGGACATTCGTGACAGTGATGGGCAGCCACCGCCGTCCCACCATGTCCGCCGCAGTGTCGTTGAAGCCCACCACGGTCTCGACGACGTTCGGCGGTGTGCGCTTGATGAAGCCGAACACCCAGCCGAGAACCCCTTGGGCGACGTCACCCACACGCTTGGCGTTGGTGCGGCTGCGCAGCACGAAGGCGATCGCGACAATCGACACCAGGCACACGACGCCCGAGACGATGATGATCGTGTCGATCGTCGAGCAAGCCAGGCCCCCACAACTGTCACCCGTCAACGACCGACGCTCGAAAACCCACAGAAGCACGAGAGCGACGCCGGGGGCACCGAACGTCATCAGGTAGGTCCAGATCGCATCCGCGGCCACGGCGGCGGCGGCGAGCTGCTGGGAGACGCCGTAGCGGGCGAGGATCGCATACTGCGTGCCCACCGCGATCGGGCCTCCGCCGAAGGGAATCGTCGTGGCGATGGCAAAGCCGCCCTGGCGGTCGACGAAGGCCGGCACGTACCCCAGGCGTGGAATCGCAGCGATAGCCGTCAGCGGGTAGACGGCGATCGCGAGAATCGCCCCTGCGACCGCGACCAGCGTCCACTGCGTCGGCATCGTGAAGGCCGCCTGCACCCCCTGCTCGAAGCCGCCGAAGTTCGTGGCCATGTAGCGGAAGATGAAGTAGGCGAGGGCGATGCCGACGACGGTGAGCAGCACCTTGGGAAGCCATGACTTCCAGGAGCCGCGCGACGGAGCGGTGACTGATGCGTCCGCAGGCTCGGCGGATGCAGTGCTCACAGCCCGAGCCTCTCGCGCCGGGTGCACCGTGTCCAGCACCGCTCATGCAGTGCCCGCCGCGACCATGCCGTCACGACTATGCCGTCACGACCCTGCCGTCACGACCGGTGGGGTGTCGGCACGCGAGCGCCTGCTCCTCCAGGGGCCCGTGGTGACGAGGAGGACGACGGCGGCATGGAACCGGAGCTGACCACGCCCTATCGAACAACGCGGCCGGGAACCTCTCGGTATCCGACGGCGACCGTCGTGTCCACGGTCGTGGCCGAGCGCCCGCGAATGACGACGGTGTACTCCCCGGGTGTGGCCGTCCGGTCCACGCGCGACAGGTACAGGTAGGTGCGTCCGGAGTACGGCTCGAAGAACTCCGTGCGCTCACGGACCGGAAGGCTGATGCGGCGTCCCCGCGGGTCGATCGCCGTGACGCTCGGCAGGGCGGCCGGAGTCAGCGCATTCGCCGGGGGCTCGTCCAGGATGAGGACCTGAAGGGCCAGCCGGTCCCCCTGCTTGAGGCGGAACCGGAAACCCCGCTCCTCACCAGTCGCAACCGACGCCCGGACCGCGTAGGAGACCGTGCCGTCCGGCAGCAGTGGCCCACGAGCAGGCGACGAGTCACCGGGGCCGAGATTCACCGGCTGGTGCGCCTGGCCGGGGGTCGCAAGGGTCACCGCGGCGACCAACACCGCCAAAGGCGCCACGACGCGCATCCACCGCATGATCGGACGCTAGGCCAGGCCGGGTGATCGCGCGACCGCTACCGCGCCACGACGATCGTCGACACATAGGCGTCGACACCGTCGGGATCCGTCCACACGAGCGTCGCGGTGCCCGGGCCGACGGCCTCCACACAGGCGCCACCGCGCGGTGCGTCGTAGGCGAAGCCGCTGGTGTCGGACGGGCAGTTCACCAGGATGGCGACATCGTCCTCAGCGATGGCCTGCGACCACATGATCCATCCCGCGTAGTCGTCCTCGGGAAAGGCGACGACCGCCCTCTGGCCCACCGTCAGCGACCACACGTCCTTGCCAGACTCCTCATCGATGCCAGCGGCCTGCCGATCTGCCGTCGGGGTGACGCTGCAGGCAGTGAGGGGCGTCACGGCCACCAGGGCAGCAGCCAGCGCAGCAACCACCGACCTCCCCGTGCCCATGTCGGATCCCCTTGTCACCCCAGCCGATGTGAGCCGAAACGTAATCGGGCGACGCGGCCTGGGCTAGACCTTCGGGCCTCATCTCCCCTGAAGAGGGGGGCCCTGATCGGTCAGTAGGGGAAGCCACCGTGAGGCGGCATCAGGTGCTGTCGACCGGACCGGAGATGTACGGACGCAGCCGCTCGGCGCGCTCGCGCAGCGCGCGACCGGCATCGTGCTGGGCGAGGATGGAGGTGAGCCGCTCAACTTCTCTGGGCGACGGCCTCCCACCGCCAGCGATCGTCGCCTCTATCGCAGCGAGGTACCGCTCCTCGGTGCGTGGCCGAATGACGTTCGCCCAGAGCGAGTAGGCCTCGGGCAGGAACACGCTGTAGACACTCGCGAGGACCAGAAGGAGCGTGCCCAGGACCAGCAGGCTGACGAACGAGTCGGCGACGAGGGGCGGCAGGCTCCGGTACTGCCAGGGGATGGAGCCGGTGGCGTAGAACTCCGCTGCCTCGGCATTGGCGGGCAGCTGGCGGTCGCTGAAGTTCGGGAACTCTCCCGGCTCACGCCACTCGTTGCCGCGACTGAACTGGGCCACCATCTCCTGCGCCATGGCATATACCGCGGCCGGACTGAGGCGGGTGTCCGCCACCACGGTCACGAGCTGCGCCACCGTCGGGACCTCGTCCGACGGACGAGGCGGCACCAGCGAGAAGGCTGCATAGGGAAGTTCCGCGGCCTGCGCCCCCGGAATGCGTGCCGCCACGGCCCTGGCCTCCGGAATCGGGATGACCGTCATCTCACCCGAGGTGAGTCCCTGAGTGAGGTACTCACGGCGGTCCGGAAACCCCGAGACGGTGACGTCCACTCCGGCGGCGATCGCATCCTCCATCGTGGCTTCACTGGACAGGTGGACGAAGTCGGTGTTGTCCGGAGTGACGCCGAACTCGGCGAGTACCGCTGCGGCGAATTTGGCCCGAACCGACCCCTCGGGTCCGACGTCGATCTGCAGACCCCTGATGTCCGCGAGCGAACCGAGGGCCGGTGCCTGTGGCCACTTGACGTACACGTAGCCCTGGCGGCTCATCGTTCCGAGCGACTCGATGTTGGGGTAGTCGCGTGCATCGATTGATCCCGACACCAGCGAGACGTCGACCGGATTCTCCGGATCCGCCAGAAGGTCGATCAGGTTGCCCGTCTGCTGCGTCGTGACGATCTCCGCCTCGAAGCCACGGCGACCCAGGCCGTCGACCACGGCCAACGCCAGGGTGTGACCACCCGAACCCACCGGCCCTGTGCCGATCGTGATCTGGCGGTCGACGTTGACCGTCATGAGGACGTAGGCGGCCACGGTGACGAGCGCCACCGCCAGCAGCACCAGCGCCGCGATGACACGTCGGGACATCGACAGTCACCTCCCGGCCAACGGGCCCAACACGTACTGACATGCCCTCACAGACCCGACCGCCATGGCGTCGTCACGGTCAGTGAGGGCGTCGACCCTAGGCGTGGTCGGATCGATCGAGGAGCTCGCTGACTCATCGAATCGAGGTGCGTCAGTCTCGCACACCGGCAACACCAGCGACCCCACCATGCCGCACGGCAAGCCGGAGTCCCCTCGGCAGGGGCAGCCTCTGACGCTTTCTCCCGGGTGGGGGGATTGCTACCCTCACGTGCAGCGACTCGACGCCGTCGCCGACAGGCAGCGTGTGACGTGGGCGGAACGACCAAGGCCTGGCCCCTCGCTTTCGCCACCGGGACCGAGAAGGGGATGGGCAGCACAAGTGCGCATCGTGGGCCTCGTCGTCGGCATCGTCCTCACCACATGGACCTTCTGGGCCATGATCCGAGCAATGCTCGTGCCCCACGGCACGGTCAATGTGGTCGCACGATCCGTACAGGGCCTCGTCTGGACGGTCGCCCGGATCCCACTGCGCGCCCTGAGCAGCTACCCTCGCCAGGATCGCTGGCTGGCCGGGGTCGCACCGGTGAGCGTCATCATGCAGCTCACGGTCTACGCGGTGATTCTCATTCTCACCATCGGGCTCGTCATCTACGGCGTCACCGACCTCGACCTCATTGACGCGCTCTACCAATCCGGTTCGACGTTCACGACTCTCGGCATCGTGGAGCCCGTGAACGTCGCCAGCGCCGTCACGACCTTCATCGCCGCATTCCTCGGACTGGTCGTGATCGCGGTCTTCATCGGCTACCTCATGGGCACCTATAGCGCGTACGTCGCCCGTGAGAGCCAGATGGCCCGCGTCGCCCTGATCGCCGGTGAGCCGGCCTGGGCGCCCGAGATCCTGATCCGCGGGCGCCTCCTGGGACTGCCGGAGGACGAGCTTCCTGACGCGAGATCGTGGATCGACTGGACGACCAGCCTGCGCATGAACCAGTTGGTGAACGTCGCGCTCGGCGACTTCCGCTCAACATCCCCCTGGCGCCATTGGACGACAACACTCTTGGCCGTCCTCGATGCAGCGACGCTGCGCCTGGCCCTGACCCCGGATGCCGCGCAGCCGCAGCTGGTGGAGCTTGTCACGCAGGCCACCACCACCCTGCGGGCACTGTCGACGAACGGTCGCGCCGCCGGTCACGTGCCCACGTGGGCCGTCGAGTCCGAGGTGCTCGACGCCCTCGCGAATCGCTTCGACAGCCCCCGGGATCCGCACATGTCACGGGAGGACTTCGACGTCGCGCTTGCCGAGCTGCAGGCAGCCGGCATTCCCGTGCCGGATGATGCCGACGCCGCCTGGCGACGGTTCAGCGCCATCCGGGCGACGTACGCCGAGTATGCGATCACCCTCGCCACCAAGCACCACGCCGTACGAAGCCCTTGGAGCGGTGAACGTCGGCCTGAGACCGCTGTGGTGTGGCCGGCCCGTGCAGGAAAGAGCGGTCGCTCATGATCCACATGGCCACGGAGATTCCTCCGGTTCAGACGCTGCCCCTGTGGTTCGACATCACCGTCATGGCCGTCAACGGCCTGCTGGGTGCCGCCGTGGCGCGCAGCCGCAATGCGCCGATCTTCGGCACCCTGTTCGCCGCGCTGCTGGTCGGCCTCGGCGGCGGCATTGTCCGTGACCTGCTGCTCGGCCTCGAGCCGGCGGCCATCTCGAATGGCGCCTACATCCCGGCGGTGCTGCTCGGCGGCATTGTCGGAGCCCTGCTCTTCGGCCGAGTCCTGAAGAAGCCGACGCACTTCGCCCTCATCCAGGGGATCGTCCTGGGGTTCCTGGTGACCATCGGGGCACAGAAGGCCCTGGACTACGACACCCCCGTCATCTCCGCCATGGCCCTCGGCGTCATCACGGCATCCTTCGGCGGCATGCTGGCCGACGTCATGACGGGGTATCGAGCCACCATCGCCAGGCAGGCGCACTGGATCGCCTCCGCACTGGTGGTCGGCGCGATCGCGTTCGTGGCCGTATCCCTCTGGGTGGGCTTCTGGCCAGCCGTCGTGGTGTCCGTGGCGGCGACCACCGCACTGCGCTACATCAGCCAGGTGAAGAACTGGCCCTCCCCCAAGTGGCCCGCTGAGTCATCGATCACCCCCGACAACCCCAGCACGTGATCCGCGATCTCCGCAGCGAAAGGCACGCCATGACGCGACCAACCGCCCCATTCAAGGTGGCTGCAGTCGAATTCAATCCAGAGATCTTCGAGTTCGAGCGCAACATCGAACGCGCCTGCGCGGTCATCGAGGAGGCCGCCCGCAACGGTGCGCGGCTCATCGTCCTTCCCGAGGCCGCACTCTCCGGCTACATCTACCGGGATCTCGAGCAGTTCCGCCCATACATGGACACGGTGCCGGGCAGAGGAACCGCCGCGATCGAGCGGGTGACGCGCTCGCACGGCTGCTACGTGGCGGTCGGCATCGCCGAGATCGACGAGGCAACCGGCCTCACCTACAACACCGGAGCACTCATCGGCCCGGACGGATACATCGGCAAGTACCGCAAGAACGGCCTCAACCCCTCGGACATCGCCTGGTTCACTCCCGGGACGACGGGATACCCGGTGTTCGACACCGAGCTCGGCCGCATCTGCATGATCATCTGCTACGACGACACGTACTGGGAGCCGGCACGCCTGCCAGCGATCAAGGGTGCCGACATCATCGCCTACATCTGCGCGTCCGATCGCGTCATTGCCCAGATCACCGGACCGGATGCGATGGGCACCCACTCCACCATCGCCGCAGTCCAGCAGTTGTCTGCATGGAACGGACTGGCCATGGTGGCGGCCGACCGCAACAACACGGAGACGAATCCGACTACAGGCGTGACCGTCACCTACGGTGGCGCTGCCTCGATCTGGCAGGCGGACGGGACACGGGTTGCCCACGCGCCCGCCACGGATGCCAGCAACACACCGTCCAACCCGGGGCAGATCCTCTACGCGGATCTCGACCCCGCACTCTTCGACAATCCGCAGAAGGCGAGCCTGGATCGACGTCGGCCCGAGTTGTACGGGGATCTCGCCTTCTTCCGATCGCCCACGGACCCCGCGGCCTCTACACAGCCCCACACCATCACTGCCACAGCCGTTCAGGCGGAGCTCGACAACGATGCGAGCGCCAACGTCGAGCGAATCCTCGGACTCCTCGCCCCTGTCGAGGCCGATCACAAACCTGGCCTAGTGGTCCTGCCCGCGTTCACCGTGACGGGTGCACCCGCGGACGCAGAGCAGGCTCGCGCGATGGCCGAGAACCCCATCGGGCGAACCGTCCAGTTCCTGAGCGAGATCGCGGGGCGACTGGGCGCCCATGTCGTCGGCAGCCACGTCGAGCGTGAGATTGAGCATGGGGCGGGCCGCGACTCGGGGCGGCTGTTCCACACCGTCATTCTGGTGGGCCCTGACGGCACGGTCATCGGCAACTACCGCCAGACGCATCTGGACCCGGGCATGGAATGGGCCACGGCCGGCGACGACCTCCCGGTGTTCGACACCGCCATCGGCCGGATCGGGCTGCTGACCGGCGCCGATGCCTGCTTCCCCGAGGCCGCCGCCGTCCTTGCGGTGCGCCGCGCCGACCTCATCGCGATCCCGACCGCATGGCGTGGGGAGTACGGCGGTTGGCTGCATGATGCCGGTGGGCTGTTCGCCCATCGCTACCCCGTCAACACCATGTCCCTGTGGTACGCGATCGCCAAGACGACGCAGGCCTACACCGTGGTCGCCAACCCCGCCGGAGGCTCCTATCAGGGCTCAAGCGGCATCTTCAGCATCGACCCGGTCGACTCCGATGTGCCGCCCGTCGTCGGTCCGATCGACACGGCGGGGGTCGTGAGTACCACGATCACCACCCTCGGCGACCCCCGCTGGTTCATGAATCAGCATCGCCTCATCGGGGGCCGGCGCACTGACCTCGCCGTGCCCGTCGTGCTGCCGGTCGACTCCGCCGCCTTCGCCGCATGGCGGGACGCACCCGGATACGACATCACCGCATGGTCCGCATACCGCCAGGGCTGACGATCGTCCCGGCTCGGGGCGCCCAGAAGCTGACGGACGCGAAGGCGCCGATCGCCGCCAACTCGAGGAAGCGCGACTCATCGCCGGTGAAGTCCGTGCGAGTGAGCTCGACCACGTAGGCCGTGGGATCGTCCAACGCTCGGTAGGCGTACCGCAGGTCGGTGAGGTTCGCGATCGTGTCGGCATAGGTCACCTCGTTCACAACGGTGTGGTCCGGCCCGAGCTCCTTCACGATCCTTGCGGGCACATCGAAGGTGTTCCTGACATGCAGGACGAGCATCTCCGCCCGCGCACGGTGAGTCCGACGACTCCGTGCGTGGTCGTCCAGGTCCTGCCGGGATGGGGGTCGAGCCCGCTGGCAGAGCGTTCAAGTCCCTTCGGGATCACGCAGGGATGGCACAACATCACCGCGGGATAGTCCAGGGCGCGACCCACGACGATCGTGCCATCGAGCGCGGGCGGGACCTTGGAGTCGTGCACACGGCTGCCTCTTCCTTGACGGCTCCGCAGCCCGATTATGACGTGGAGCATCCCGTCACATCACGAGAAGGGCGTGCCTCCTGCCTTGCGGACGTCAGCAACAGTGCCGTCCGAATCAGAGCCCGTCCGAGTCAGAACCGTCCGGGTCGGTACCGCCCTGCTGGCCGCCTTGCTCGCCATCGGCGTAGTCCTCGGGGTACCAGTCCCAGTCATCGGCATCACCGTCCCCGGGAGACCAATCGACCAGACCCCCGCCGATCAACTCCCAGTCGAGGTCACCCCAGTCGATCAGGTCCCAGTCGATCAGGTCCCAGTCGATCAGGTCCCAGTCGATCTCACCCCAGTCGATCGAGTCCCAGTCGATCGAGTCCCAGTCGATCGAGTCCCAGTCGATCTCCTCCCACGGGTCCAGGTCCTCCTCACTGTCGTCCTGATCACCGTTGCCACGGTTGATTGGGTCCCGCTCCAGGGACGCCGGGCGAACCAGAGGGCAGGCGACGGACCGCGCTGGCAGAACCAGTTCGAGCAGATACGGCGTCACGGCAGCATCGACACAGTCGCGTGAGGGTCCGCCGTAGGTCACGTGCTTGGTGCCCGCATAGGTGACCATGGAGGAACCGGTGAATGCATTGGCTACCTCACGCGCTCCGAGCCACGGGGTCCTGTTGTCCCCGATGCTGTTGACGATGACAGGGGGATTCGTCAACCTGAAGGTTCCAAGCAACTTCGGCAGGGCCCGACCGAGAGGCGGAAGCCCTGCGCATTGCATGCCTTCGTTCAGCACCGGCAGTCCGAAGACCTGACCGTTGGCGCGGGCGGCCTCTGCAGCAGTGGCGGCCAGCTGCGCTGCTGAGGGGCGGTCGTGCATGTCGGCGCAGTTTACGAAGTTGAACAGCGGGTTCCGACTCCCGTGACCGGATCGAACGCGGCGAGACGTGCGCGCCTGATCTTCCTGTTCACCTGGCTGCGGGTCCGTTGTCGATGCCTTCGCCGCTCGGGCAAGCCCTCCAGCCTCCTGAATGAGCTGCTGCACGTCATCCCAGGTGCTCTGGTACGCAGCCTGGTTAATCAATGGCCCTGCCAGGTGCCATCGCGTCAACGTGCCGACATCGGGGATCTGGATGGTGCTGTCGTCCAAGTAAGACATTGCCTCGCGATAGTCGCGCCGAGTCGAGGCGTCGAAGGCACCCAGCATCGTCTTCACAGCGGTGGCGTCCGACTCAAGATGCTCCTGCGAGTAGCGTCCGATCGTCGGATCGGGGCGAATGGCCCCGTCAAGGATGAGAGCGCGGAGTCGATCGGGGAACTGCTGGGCGTAGGCCCGTCCCAGGGTTGAACCGTAACTCATACCCCAGAACGAGATCTGCTCACTGCCCAGAGCACGGCGCAGAGCGTCGATGTCGCGGATCACCTGCCAGCTTCCGACGAAGTTCGCATGTTCGGCATTCACCGCGAGGCAGTCGGCGTTGGCCGCGGCCGCATCTTCGAAGCCCTTCTCTGCCACCTGTGCCCAGTCGACATCCCCGGTGGGCGGCAGCGCGATCCCCTTGTCGTCCATGCAACCCGTCCACTCAGGCTGGGAATCCCCTACTCCTCGCGGATCGAACGTCACGATGTCGAAGGAGTCGATCACCTCACGGTCGAAGCGGTTCTTCACGATCCCCTCGAGGGAGTCCAACCCCGACCCGCCGGGCCCTCCGGGGTTGAAGATCAGGACACCACGGGACGGCGCCACCGCTGCCTTCAGGCGAGCAACGGCGATCCGGTAGGTGCCCGAACCTGGCTGACCCCAGTCACGGGGCACGATCAGCTCAGCACACTGCGACTGCTGAAGATCCTTGCGCTCGCATGGCTTCCACTTGAGCTTCGAACCGACGACATCCGGGGCCGTCGGAGCGACTGCGGGGGCCGACGGCGCCACGGCACCCGCCAGACCGATGGCCAGCACGGTGGCACCCAGCGCCGCCGCTGCGCGGCGGTAGAGCGTCCTGGAGAGCGAATTCGTGGCCATCAGCCCCGCCATCTGTCGAAGTGGACGGCGCCGACTGCCGAGGACACCTAAGGTGGAGAATATCGGGCGGTCAGCCGGGGTCAAGCCCACCGAAACATGACTGAAGCTGCGGCTTCGGTCTCCCGCCCGATACCGGAACGAGGCCACGCGACTGCCACGGATATCAGACGCCACTACATACGTCGGGCTGACAGGATTTGAACCTGCGACCCCTTGACCCCCAGTCAAGTGCGCTACCAAGCTGCGCTACAGCCCGAAGCCGGCGAACCGGCCCGCCGAGCCTATCCGATGGGTGCCCGCACCGATGAGCGAGGCTCCTCACGACACATCGATGCGAGCCCCGATCGTGGTCAGTTACGGTCGTAGCAGCGGCACTCCGGCTGAGCGCCACGGCGCACTCACGGTTTCGACGAGGTAGCTGATCGCCTCGGGATTCTTGGAGACCGAGAGCGACGCCGGCAGGCCGAGTCGATCGGTGTCGAACGTCGAGTGAACCGTCGGAAAGGTCTTGCGCACTACGCCGTCGGGGACCATACCCGGCGGGATGTAGACAGATCCGGGCGGTGCCGGGCATGGATCGGGGCAGGGCAGGATCAACTGGCTGTACAGCGGAACAGTCGCGTCGGTCCGTGGCCACTCACGACCGGATGGACCCGGCGCCAGGCGCTCCTCCCCGCACGTGCGCCCGCAGTAGTCGCCGGCAATGAGTGTCAGCGCAACGCCGTCGAGAACTCCAACCTGGCGGGCATCCCAGCTGGCCGGGTTGTTGCGCGCATGGCCACTGGTCTTCAGCACGTGGATCGCCCCCGCCCCGGCCATGGTCTCGAAGATGCGCAGACCCTTGCCGGTCTCCGCATACTCTGCACCCCACCCCTTCTCCACCTTCTTCGTGTACCAAGCAGGATTGAAGGCGATGTCGTAGGAAGGCGCCCCTAGGTGCGGGGAATTCAGGGTGACGATTGTCGGGACACTCACCCCTGCATCCACGGCTGACTGCGCATACGAAAAGGCGGGCGCCACCGTGCCCGCCGGCGGCTGGCTCTTCAGCGCGGCAACAGTGGCGCGCGAAATGACGCCGCCATAGCTGTAGCCGACGAGGTCGAAGGTCCGGTACCCGTATGTCGCATTGAGGTAGCCGAGGAAGCCGAGCACTGCCTGGCCTGCCTGCGTGGGGTATCCGGTGGTGTTCCACTGCACCTCCACCGGCGGCTGCGCAGGGCAACCCGTCTTTCCGGCCGTGCTCGAGGCGAAGTTGCCGAATCCCGGGGCAGTGAACACGGCCAGGCCCGCATCGGCGAGCGCCTCGATGTAGGCGGCACTCCCACCGTCGCATGAGTCCCAAGGCGTCGTGTAGGGGTGAGTCGAGCCCCCACCCTCGATCACCACGACTGCCCGCCCAGCGGTCTGCGCCCCCAGCGCCAGGGCGTCGGCCGTAGGGGTCGGCAGCGAGGCCGCCGGTTGCACGGCACCAGCTGCCGGAGCGACGAGCGCGAGCAACAGCACGCTTGTCACGGCGATGAACGGTGGACGCAGCACGTCTGACCTCCGATGGTGGTTATGCATGAGCCTGTCAGGGTATGCCACGCCGACATCAGCCCGTAGGTTGCACTCATGCGGATCGGACGGGTGATCGGATTGACGGTGCTGGCGGTGATTCTGGTCGGCGCCGCCTACGGCGTCGCCCGTGCCCTCGCGGCGGGCCAGGAGTCCCGCGACCGCCAGGTCGCCCTCGACCCGTTCTACACCCCACCGGATCCCCTCCCGGGTGAGCTCGGCGCCGTCATTCGCCGCGAGCCGCTGGGCGTCGACGTGCCTGGCGGTCGGGCCGAGCGCATCCTGTATGTGTCGGAACGCCCCGACGGCACGCGTGCGGTGTCCGGCGGGATGATCTTCATCCCCGAGGCTCCTGCACCTGAGGACGGCCGACCCGTCGTGGCGTGGGAGCACGGAACACTGGGCATGGGTGATGCGTGCGTTCCGTCGCGGTCGACCAACCCGATGGGCGACATGACAACGTGGCTTGGCCCGATGATGGACCTCGGCTGGGTCGTCGTCGCCACCGACTATGTGGGCCTGGGCACGCCCGGCCCCAATCAGTACCTCGTCGCGCAGGCCGAGGTGCGCGATGTCGTCAACGCCGTCCGGGCGGCGCAGTCAATCCCGGAGGCACAGGCCGGCACCCGCTACGTCACCTTCGGCCACTCACAGGGCGGTCACGCGTCCGTGTGGACTGGGCATCTAGGTCCCGAGTACGCGCCGGAACTGGACCTGCTGGGCGTAGCTGCCGCCGCCCCAGCCCTCGACCTGCCACAGATCGCCTCAGCCCAGTGGAACACCACCGTCGGATGGGTCATCGGATCGGACCTCATCGAGTCCTGGCCGACGTACTACCCCGACCTGCCCGTGGACTCGATCCTGACGACGTCCGGGGCCGATGCGCAGGCCCGACTCGCTGCCGAGTGCATCGCCCAGTCAGCGCTGGAGGCGCAGGTGCGTGAGACCTTCGGCGAGGCGTTCTTCGCCGTGAATCCCAACGACCAGCCGGCATGGCGCACGGCTCTGCAGGAGCAGACTCCTCCCCCGATGCCGGACACCATGCCCGTCTTCATCGCGCAGGGCACTGCCGACCAGGTGGTGCTCGCCTGGCCGAATGCGATCGTCCAGGAGCAGTGGTGCGCGGCGGGGTCCATGATCAGCGTGCTGTGGATGGGCGGGGTGAACCATCAGGACGCCGCTAAGGTTGCGGGTCCGGCCGCCGTGGAGTGGATCGCCGACCGGTTCGCCGGGCGCCCCGCCGGCCGCACCTGCGACGTGCCGCCGCCGGTGCCGCCCCGAGCGCCAGCGGCAGCGGCAACGTCCTAGCCCGCTGGCTGCTCCAGTGCCGGCCGGCACTCGAGGATGAAGGCGTCGCTGGCGTACTTCACCTGGTCCCACACCGGTGGGGGAAGCTCGTCTGCGACGATGCCACCCGAGCGTCGGATGTCGCGGATCGTGTCGGCGTAGACGGCCAGGGCGCGCGCCGCATCAGCCAAGGCCTGCCAGCGCTCGTCCCCTTCGGCCGCGTCATCGGCGAGCCGCGACCGCTCCCCGGCCGTCGTCGCCAGTTGGTCGAGCAGGGCGAGATCCGCCAGCTGCGCATCGAAGTTGGGTGCATCGGGGGCCGGATAGCGGCAGGCCTGCTCGGCCAGGGCACGGGCCGGCTCCGAGGCGTCGGCGCACCCGGCCAGGGCGGCAGGCAGCGCGAGCACCAGCGCGGCCCACCGAGCGGAACTGGTGGGCGTCCGGCGGACATCACCCACGACGGCGTGATCTCTTCTCCCGCACCCGCATCAGGATCCGGAGCGGCGTGCCCACGAAGCCGAACTCCTCGCGCAGTCGTCGCTCGATGAAGCGCCGGTATCCCGCCTCGAGGAAGCCGGTCGTGAAGAGGGCGAACGTCGGAGGCCCAACCTGCACCTGTGCCCCGAAAAGGATGCGCGGCTGGCGTCCCCCGCGCAAGGGATGCGGATTGGCATCCTGCAGGGATTTCAGGAACGCGTTCAGGCGCCCGGTGGAAATCCGCGTCTGCCACCCCTCCAGAGCAGTCTCGATGGCCGGCGTCAGTCGCTCGATGTGGCGTCCCGTCCTCGCCGAGATGTTCACGTGCGGGGCCCATGGCACCTGGACCAGGTCTCGATCGATCTCACGCTCGAGGTAGTGGCGTCGCTCCTCATCGGTCAGATCCCACTTGTTGTAGGCGATGACGAGTGCGCGCCCGGCCTCGATCACCATGGCGATGATGCGGACATCCTGCTCACTGAGCGGCTCAGAGGCGTCGACGAGCACGATCGCCACCTCGGCACGGTCCAGTGCAGCCTGGGTGCGCAGCGTGGCGTAGTACTCGTGCCCGCTGGACTCCTTCGCCCTACGGCGGATACCTGCGGTGTCGACGAACCACCACCAGGTGCCCTTCAACTCGATCAGCTCGTCGACGGGATCAACCGTTGTGCCGGCCACACTGTCGACCACGACCCGCTCACCTCCCGCGAGTGCATTCAGCAGGGAGGACTTGCCGACGTTCGGACGGCCGAGTAGGGCGACGCGACGAGGACCACCCGCACGGGAGAGTCCAGAGCCGACCTCCGGCAGCAGAGCCACCGCGGCATCCAGGAGGTCTCCCGCGCGGCGCCCCTGCAGGGCCGACACCGGGTGCGGCTCCCCCAGACCCAGGGACCACAGGGCCGCGGCCTCCATCTCGATCGCAGCGTCATCAGCCTTGTTGGCGACGAGCAGCACGGGCTTCCCCGAGCGGCGCAGGACTTCCACCACGGCCTCGTCGGTGTCGGTCGGACCGACCTGGGCATCGACGACGAACATCACCGCATCCGCATCGGCGATCGCCCGTTCCGCCTGCGCCGCGATCTGGGCAGCCATGCCCTTGACCTTGCGGTCCCAGCCGCCCGTGTCGATGAGCACGAAGCGTCGACCATTCCACTCCGCCTCGTAGGTGACGCGATCACGCGTCACTCCCGGCACGTCCTCCACCACGGCCTCACGTCGACCGATCATGCGATTGACCAGGGTGGACTTGCCCACATTCGGTCGACCCACGATCGCGAGCACTGGCAGTCCGGAGTGCTCACCCTCCGGACGCGTCAGCTCGGCGAGCTCCGCCTCGATGTCCCCGAACTCCAGTCGCGCGGCCGCCAGGGCGGCCTCGACCTCGACGTCGTCGACGGGATCGACTGCTGCAGCCTCACTCGGCGAGCCCACCACCTCGTCAGCGTCCGCGTCGCTGCCGGCGTCATCCGGCTCGTCGAATGCCACCCACTCGTCACTCATGTCGCCCCATATCCATCGTCATGCCCGTCATCCTCGCCCCGAACGGATCGCAGCCAGGTTCTCCGCGTCTGCCAGCGCCTGCCTCACCTGCTCGTCCACGGCCGCCCGGGTCGACGTGCGCAGCGGATCCCCGACGATGGCGATCGGCACCGGCTCGAAGCAGTACACGTCTATCCGCGAGCGCGGTCGGGGCGGATCCGTGGCCACCCGGCCCTCGGCACCGAGCAGCACCAGCGGGACAAGCGGCGCACCCGTGACGGCGATCAGGTACGAGGGGTCAACGAGCGACCCCGTGAGCACCACCGCCCGATCGTCGAGAACAGCCGCATGAGCAGCGCGCTGGGCGGTCACGGCCACGCTGTCGGCCACCGGGATGACGCCTGCCTTGGTCATCATGCCCTGCCTCAGTGCCGCCATCATCGCCTCGTTGGCCACCACGTGAACCGGGCGCGGGACGGTCGCATGGATCACCGCACCGGCGAGCACTCCCTCACAGCGACACACGGCCACGACCGGGCCCGACGTGCCGACATGGTGCATGCCGTGAGGGTGGAGCCGGTATGTCAGACGCAGCGCCGTGGAAGCGAGATTGCGTGCATGGGCCGCACCGCTCCACGACGGCAGATCCGTCGCAGTGCCTGTCATGACTGCGGCAATCCGTCGACCAGACCCACGATGTGATCGATGGCCTCGTCCAGCGTCATCTCGGTGGTGTCGACCACGACGGCATCCGGTGCCTGGGCAAGCGGAGAGGTCTCACGACTGGAGTCCTTGGCGTCCCGCTCACGAAGGGCCGTCTCCGTGCTAGCCACGTCGACTCCGACCTTGCCGAGCCCGGCATCCTGCGCCGCCCGGCGGCTCGCGCGCACCCGCGGATCAGCCGTGATGAAGACCTTCAGGTCGGCGTCGGGAAGCACCACCGTGGTGATGTCACGACCCTCGACGATGATGCCCCGGCCCGCGGCGCGAGCGCGTTCGACCTCCGCACGCTGCAAGGAGACGAGCTGCTCGCGCACGCTGGGCACCGCGCTCACGGCGCTCACCGCCCCCGTGACGTCATCGCCCCGAATGGGGCCACCCACGTCGACAGCACCCACGTGGATGGTCGGCGCAGCCGGATCCGTGCCGCTCACGATCCGTACGCCGGCAGCCGCACGCGCCACGGCCGCGGCGTCGTCGACATCGACTCCCTCATGCAGCATCGCCCACGTCAGCGCCCGGTACATCGCCCCGGTGTCGAGGTAGCGGTATCCCAGTCGGCTGGCCACGGCGCGGCAGACACTGGACTTGCCCGACCCTGCTGGGCCGTCCACCGCGATCACCGACACCCCGGCAGCCTATCCACCCACGCACGCGCCCCCGGCTGCGCTCACCCACGCACGCGCCCCCGGCTGCGCTCACCCACGCACGTCGAACCCGCGCTCCTTCAGCGCTTCCACCAGGATCTCACCGGCATCAGGCCGCACGGAGAGTCCGACGAGCCCGCTGGGGCGGCCCATGACATGTTCGATCCGCACGTCCTCGAGGTTCACCTCGGCCTCGGCTGCCGCCGTGAACAGCCGCCCGAGCTCACCGGGCCGATCGGCGATCTGGACGAGCACCTCGCGGTAGGCCGAGGGAGAGGCCCCATGCTTGCCCGGGATCCGACCCTGGCCCGTCACTCCCCGGGAGAGCACGGCACTGACCTCGCCGATCGCTGCCTCATCACCGGCATCGACGGATCTGAGGGCATCTGCGGTGCGCTGCAGCCGCAGCGCGACCTCATCCAGCACCTGCGCGACCGGGCCCGCATTCGCCGTGAGAATGTCGGTCCACATGCCCACATTGGACGCAGCGATCCGCGTCATGTCACGCAGTCCCTGCCCCGCGATGCGGACCGCGTCCTCGTCCGACTCGATCAATTGGGCCGCGAGGGCACTGGACACCACCTGCGGAGTGTGCGACACAAGGGCGACTGCCGCATCGTGCTCCTGCGTGGACATCTCCACCGGCATGGCGCCAGCGATCGTCACGAGGCGGTGCACGCGTCGCACGTGCTCCACGTCGGACTCCGGCAGGGGCGTCACGACCCAGAGTCGATCGTCGAACAGGTTCGCCAACGCTCCTGCTGCCCCGGACACCTCGCGCCCCGCCATCGGATGGCCGCCTACGAGTCGCCGTGCATCCGCCCCCTCCGCCACCGCCTCGCTCAGCACCGACTCCTTGACCGACGTGACGTCGGTGAGGGTTGCCCCGGGCCAGCGTCGGGAGGCGTCCGCCAGGACAGAACCGACGTGACTGGGTGGCACGGCCACGATGACGACGGCGGGCGTGTCGTTCTCCGCGAGGGCCCGTCCGGCACCGAGACCGACGGCAGTCTCGACGCTCTGGGGGTTCACGTCCGAGACGAGCACGTCGACGTCGGCCCGACGCAACGCAAGGGCTACGGACGTGCCGATGAGCCCGGACCCGATGACCAGCACCGGCTCCGGCATTCCGAGCGCGGCGCCAGCGGTCATGGAGTGAGGTCCTGTCGGAGCGCCTCGGCACCGCGCAGGTACACGTGCTGGACGGCTGCCCGGGGAACATCCATCTCGGCGTGGACGAGCACGCGCACCGTACGCGGGAGGGCCCCGGCGATGTCCATCTCCTGCGCGCACAGCAGCGGCACGTCCACGAGGCCGAAGGCGCGCGCGCCGGCAGCCGGAAAGGCACTGACGAGGTCGGGCGTGCCGGTCAGCACGATGCTGACGAGGCTGTCCGTACCAAGGCTGTTGCGCTCGAGGATCTGCCCCAGGAGTTCACTCACGGCCCCGCGCATCTCGTCAGCATCGTCGGCCGTCAGGCAGGTGGCTCCACGGATGCCGCGC
>JBIIJX010000242.1:0-3506 GCA_044233495.1 Candidatus Nanopelagicales bacterium | reverse complement strand
TGGTCATGGCGCAGAGCGTACCGACCTGCTATAGGCCCACGGCCGTGTAGAGGGAACGCAACTCCGGGCCGGAGATCTCCCGGAGGACCCCGGGTCGCTGCTGCCCCAGGTGGACGGGACCGATCCGGGTGCGCACCAGGTCGGTCACCGGGTGCCCCACCTCTTCCAGCATGCGGCGCACGATCCGGTTGCGACCCTCATGGATCACCATCTCGACCATGGCTCGATCCGGCAGCTGCTGCAGCAGGCGCACCGAGTCGCAGCGGGCCGGGCCGTCCTCGAGTTCCACCCCGGCCTCCAGCTCCCGGAGGGCGGGCGGACGGACCTGGCCGCGAACGGTGGCGACGTAGGTCTTGTCGACCTCGAAGGACGGATGCCCGAGCCGGTTGGCCAGCTCGCCGTCATTCGTCAGGATGAGCAGTCCCTCAGTGTCGGCATCGAGCCGACCCACGTGGAACAGCCGCTCCGTGCGCCCAGCCAGCCAGTCCCCCACGCACGGCCGGCCCTCGTCGTCCGACATCGTGGTGATGACGCCACGCGGCTTGTTGAAGGCGTACACGGCGATCCCCGGAGCGGTCGGCACCCGCTCGCCGTCCACCCGGATCACCGCGGAGCGCGGATCGACCCGGAGGCCCTGCTCGGTCACACGTCGACCGTCGACCTCGACGCGACCCTCCTCGATCAGGGCCTCGCACGCCCGCCGACTGCCGATGCCGGCAGCAGCCAGCACCTTCTGCAGGCGGACCAGGCCCGGCTTGTCGTCGGGATGCGCATCACGTCCCGCCATGGGCTTCAGTCGCTCACGTCGATAGTGCCGAGCACGTCCTCGAGATCGGACAGGTCGGGAAGGTGCTCAGCGAGGGGAGGCAGTTCGTCCAGTGAGGACAGGCCCATGCGCTCGAGGAAGTGCGAGGTCGTGACGTACAGATGGGCTCCGGACTCGCCGTCTGTGCCGGCCTCGGCGATGAGACCACGCCCGAGGAGGGTGCGGATGACACCATCGACGTTGACGCCGCGAACGGCACTGACGCGGCCGCGCGTGATCGGTTGCCGGTACGCGATGACGGCGAGCGTCTCCAGTGATGCCTGAGTCAGGCGCGCCTGCTGACCGTCGAGAACGAAGCGCTCCACGACCCCTGAGCATTCCGAGCGCGTGTAGTAGCGCCAGCCTCCGGCAACCTCGCGCAGGTCGAAGCCGCGCTGCTGATCGGTGTACTCCGTTGCGAGGCGACGCAGCTCCGACTCCACCAGTTCCGGCTGCTGACGCACTGCGGCAGCCAACTCCATGACGCCCATCGGCTCGTCGGCGAGCAGCAGCAGGGCCTCGAGGGCTGCAGCAACCGAAGGAGCGCCAAGGGAGCCTTCCGCCTCCCGCCCAGCCTCATCGTCCTCGGTCACAGTGGCACCCACGTCGACCACATCCACCACCTCGGCCTCGACGTCACTCATCTCCGGCTTTCCCTCCTGCATCGTCATCGCGGGCATCGTCATCGCGGGCATCGTCATCGCGGGCATCGTCATCGCGGGCATCGTCATCAGCAGTCTGCTCTCGATCGACCTCGCGCTCGACGTCGAACTCGTCGGTGACCTCGATGTCGGCCTCGTCGTCCCCCGTCCACCGGATGGTGAGGTCGCCAAGCGGGGTCAGCTGCTCGAATGCGACGACGTGCTCCCGGTACAGCTCGAGCAGGGCGAGGAACCGCCCGATGACGATGAGGGTGCTGTCGCAGTCCGAGACCAATGCTCGGAATGTCGACACCCGATGACGGCGCAGCCGATCGATGAGGATGCCCGCCTGTTCGCGGACGCTCACGCGCTGGACGTGCACGTGCGCGATGGACACCTGCTCTATGGGCTTGGGAGCGAGTGCTCGGGCTGCCAGTGCGGCGAACTGGTCGGGTCCGATCTCGATCAGCACCTCGGGCAGGAGCGCTGCGAACTGCGGCTCCAGCCCCACGGTGCGCGGGAACCGGCGCGCTGCGTGCGCCATGCGGTCGGCGAAGAGGGCGCTGACCTCCTTGTAGGCGCGGTACTGGAGCAGGCGGGCGAAGAGCAGGTCACGCGCCTCGAGCAGCGCGAGATCCTCCTCGTCCTCGACTTCGCCGGAGGGCAGAAGTCGCGCAGCCTTGAGGTCCAGGAGCGTGGCCGCGACGACCAGGAAGCCGCTGGCCTCGTCGAGGTCCCATTGCGATCCCTGGGCACGGATGTAGGCGATGAACTCGTCGGTCACGAGGTGCAGGGCCAGCTCGGTGACCTCGAGCTTGTGCTTGGAGATCAGCTGCAGGAGCAGGTCGAAGGGGCCCTCGAACTCGCCTACCTTGACCGAGAAGCCGGAGCGCTCAGGCGGAGCGTCCGCTGGCGCGGGGGTGTGCTCTCCGGCTGCCTGCTCCTCGGCCACGGATGCGTCGGTCGACGACGTCACCGCGCGAGGACCTCCCTGGCCAGCTGGCGATAGGCGTTGGCTCCGCTGCTGGTCGGCGCAAAGGTGGTGATGGGCTCACCCGCGACGGCTGAATCGGGGAACTTGACGGTGCGGCTGATGACCGTCTGGAACACCGAGTCGCCGAACGCCTGCCGCACGGTCTGCAGTACCTCCCTGCTGTGCAGGGTGCGCGGGTCGTACATCGTGGCGAGGACCCCGATGATCTGCAGATCTGGATTGATCCTGCTGATGACCTTGTCGATGGTGTCCTTCAGAAGGGCCACACCGCGAAGGGCGAAGTACTCCGTCTCCATCGGGATGATGACGCCCTGACTGGCAGCGAGGGCGTTGACGGTGAGCAGGCCCAGCGAGGGCTGGCAGTCGATCAGGATGACGTCGTACTCATCGATGATGGGAGCCAGGACGCGGGAGAGCGCGTGCTCACGACCGACCTCGCTCACCAACTGCACCTCGGCAGCAGAGAGGTCGATGTTGCTGGGCAGCAGGTCGAGGTTCTCGACCACGGTCGGGATGATGACGTCTCCGACGTGGCAGTCCGGCTGGGTCAGCAAGTTGTAGACGGTGAGGTCGAGTTCGTAGGCGTTGACGCCGAGGGCGACGGAGAGCGCACCCTGCGGGTCGAAGTCGACGAGAAGGACGCGTCGACCGTAGCCGGCGAGGGCCGCACCCAGGCTGACCGTCGAGGTGGTCTTGCCCACCCCACCCTTCTGGTTGACCATCGAGATGATGCGGGCCGGTCCGTGCGAGGTAAGGGGCTCCGGGGCGGGGATGTCGACCGCCGAGCCGCCGACGAGGCCGTCGTCGTCGGAGTCGAGTGCCTCGAACAGCGCTTCGCCGTCCGCACCCCTGCGCTCCGAGGGTGACTGACCCTGCTCGTCCATGAGGTCCCCTCGCTGGGCTTGTCCGCTGCCGTACCGAGCCCTTCCCGGCTCCTGCGAGAGCCTACCGGCCATGGCAGGTCCGGCTCGGGACCCCGGGCCGTCACCGGGCGCGAGGGTGGCTCTCGGCGTAGACCTGCCTGAGGGTGTCGACGGTGACCTGGGTGTAGATCTGGGTGGTCGTG
>JBIIJX010000169.1:0-5486 GCA_044233495.1 Candidatus Nanopelagicales bacterium | reverse complement strand
CGCGTGTCCCAGGAGCTCCTGCACCACGCGGACATCCGCTCCGTTCTGGAGCAGGTGCGTGGCGAAGCTGTGCCTCAGCGAGTGCGGGCTGACCGGACCGGGCACCTGGGCCCGGTCCGCAGCAGCGCGCAGGATGCCGTAGGCGCTCTGCCTGGACAAAGCGCGCCCGAGGGAGTTCAGGAACAGTCGCGGAGTCCCCGTGCCTCGCACGGCGAAGGCGGGCCGCCCGCGCACCAGGTAGGCGTCGATGGCCTCGGCCGCGTATCCGCCCAGCGGCAGCAGGCGCTGCTTGCTCCCCTTGCCGGTGACCAGGAGCGTCCGGGCGTCGAGGTCGACGTCGTCGACGGCGAGGCCCACGGCCTCGGATATCCGCGCCCCGGTGCCGTACAGCAGCTCGAGCAGGGCCCGGTCGCGAACACCCTCCGGAGTGGTCGGATCGCCCGCCTGGCCGAGGATGGCCGTGACCTGCTCGTAGGCGAGGGCCTTGGGCAGGCGCTGGGGCACCGCTGGCGGACGCACGTGCACGGCAGGGTCTGACGGCGCCATCCCCTCGCGCGCGACGAACTTGTGGAAGGCGCGCACACTGACCACGGTCCGGGCCGCGCTCGACGGACGCAGTCCAGCAGCAGGCAGGCTGGCGGCGAAATCGGCGACGTCGTTCTCCGTGATGATCTCCACGGCATCGATGCCACGCCCCGCGCACCAGCCGAGATACCGCTCCAGGTCGCGACGGTAGGCCTGCACGGTATGCAGGGACAGGCCGCGCTCTACCTCGACGTGTGCGAGATAGCCCTGGACGGCGGTCGCGAGCGAGTTCAGTCGAGGACCTCCGCCACCGGGGTGTGCGCCATCTCGAAGGCCTCGGCGACGGCACGGTAGGTCACATGTCCCGCATGCACATTGAGCCCGAGAGCCAGGGCGGGATCGTCGAGGAGCGCTCGCCGCCAGCCCTTGTCCGCCAGGGCGACGGCGTACGGAAGGGTCACGTTGGTCAGCGCGAAGGTGGATGTGTTGGGCACGGCACCGGGCATGTTCGCCACGCAGTAGAACAGGGTGTCGTGCACCGGGTACGTCGGGTCCGCGTGGGTCGTCGGGCGCGAATCCTCGAAGCACCCCCCCTGGTCGATCGCGATGTCGACGAGCACGGCACCCGGCTTCATGCGCGACACCAGCTCGTTCGACACCAGCTTCGGCGCTTTGGCCCCGTGGACGAGCACCGCCCCGATCACCATGTCGGCGTCGCGACACGCGCGTTCGATCTCGAATGCGTTCGACGCGATCGTCTGCATGTGACCCTGGTAGATCGCATCGACCTGGCGCAGCCGGGCCATGTTCGTGTCGAGCAGCAGGACCTCCGCCTGCATCCCCAGCGCGATGGCAGCAGCGTTCTGGCCGGCGACACCAGCACCGATCACGACCACCTTGGCGGCGTAGACACCCGACACACCGCCCATCAGCACCCCGCGACCGCCATTGGCGCGCATGAGCGCGGTCGCCCCCACCTGCGGTGCCAGCCGCCCTGCCACCTCCGACATCGGAGCCAGCAGGGGCAGCGAACCGTCGGGCAGTTCGACTGTCTCGTAGGCGATGGCCGTGACGCCCCGTGCCGCGAGCTCCTCGGTGAGGGCGCGATCGGCCGCGAGGTGCAGGTACGTGAAGACGACCTGGCCGCTGCGCATCCGCTCGTACTCGACGGGGATGGGCTCCTTGACCTTCAAGATCATGTCGGCCGACGCCCACACCTCGTCTGCTCCGGGCAGCATCCGGGCACCGGCCGCGATGTAGTCCCCATCCGGGATGGACGACCCGAGGCCGGCGGACTCCTCGATGACCACCTCGTGGCCGTGGCGCACGAGCTCCATCACCCCTGCCGGGGTGATGGCCACGCGGAACTCATTGTTCTTGATCTCCTTGGGGATCCCGACTCTCATCCGTGCGCTCCCTAGGTCGGCTCCATGGCCGGGTGATCGACAGTTGGCCCTCGTCCTGCCAGCGTAGGAGTCCGACCCCGCTGCGTCCGGACATTGACGCTCACCGAGGCAGCCGCACCCGGCCCGAGGCCACCAGCTGCTCACGCGCCGCCCACGGGGCGTCCGCCGGGCGCAGGGTCTGCCAGCCCCGGCGTCGTGCGGCGCTCGCCGCGAGGATCCCGGCTGCGGCTGAGGGGCTGCCGAGAGAGCCGCCGAGCACGAGGGCCTCGGCCTCGTCGAGGTCGACCCAGGCGCGCGGCAGGTGCGCCTCCTCGGCCTCCCCGGTGTGCTGGCGCCCGTCCGGGTTGGGTGTGAGCCCACGGGCCAGGAAGATCCGGATGGCCTCGGACATGCCGCCCGGGGACAGGTAGATGTCGAGCAGCACGTGCCAGTGCTGAGCCCGGTACCCCGCCTCTTCCGCCAGTTCGCGAACGGCAGTCTCCCAGCCGGTCTCGTCGACGGTGTCCATGAGCCCGGCCGGCGGCTCGAACAGGTATCGGCCCACGGGATGCCGGTACTGCCGGATGAGCAGCACGCGGTCGGTGTCGTCGAGCGCCAGCACGACGACGGCACCGGGATGGATCAGGACGTCACGCCGCGCGATGACAGGGCCGAAGTCGACGTCCTCGCTGATGACCGACCAGATCCGACCCTCGAACGCGGTGGTGCGGTTGGCAGCGGGGCGAGGATCGCCGGAGTCCTCGACCGGCCCTGTCCAGTCCTCGTGCCCCGGTGGTGCGCCGTCAGGATCCTGACCAGCGGCCGGAGTCATCCCTGCGCGAGCGCCTCACGCTCGCTGTCGACCCGGGCGAGTGCAGCGCCGATGAGTCCGGCGAACAGGGGGTGGGCCTTCGTGGGACGTGAGCGGAACTCCGGATGCGCCTGCGTGCCCACGTAGTAGGGATGGACATCGGCAGGCAGCTCGACGAACTCCACCAGGCGTCCGTCCGGCGACGTGCCCGAGAATCGAAGCCCGGCCTCCTCGAGCTGCGGACGGTAGGCGTTCGCGACCTCGTATCGATGGCGGTGCCGCTCGTCCACGTAGGGCAGCCCGTAGGCGGCAGCCACCTGCGACCCCTCGGCGAGCTTTGCCGGGTACAGGCCCAGACGCATCGTCCCGCCCATGTCGCGGTCGCCCGAGACCACATCACGCTGGTCGGCCATGGTGGAGACAACCGGGTGCGGAGTGGACTCGTCGAATTCAAGGGAGTTCGCGCCCTCGAGCCCGCACATCGTGCGCGCATACTCGATGACCATGCACTGCAGGCCCAGGCACAGTCCGAGAGTGGGCAGTCGGTGCTCACGGGCGTAGGTCAGCGCCCCGAGCTTGCCCTCGATGCCCCGCACGCCGAAGCCGCCCGGCACGCAGATCCCGTCGAGATCGCTGAGGTTGCGTGCTGCGCCCTCCGCAGTCGCGCACTCGTCACTGGAGACCCAGCGGATGTTGACCCGGCAGTCGTGGTGGAACCCCCCGGCGCGAATCGCCTCGGTCACGGAAAGGTAGGCATCAGGAAGGTCGATGTACTTGCCGACCAGTCCGATGGTGACCTCATTGCGAGGCTGGTGGACCCGGCGCAGCAGTTCGTCCCACTGCGTCCAGTCGACGTCACGGAACGGCAGGTCGAGGCGTCGGATGACGTACGCGTCGAGACCCTCGCGGTGGAGCACCTTGGGGATGTCGTAGATGCTCGGTGCATCGACCGCGGCCACAACTGCCTCGACATCGACGTCGCACATCAGCGAGATCTTGCGCTTGATGCTCGACGGAACGTCGCGATCTGCGCGCAGGACGATCGCATCGGGCTGGATGCCGATACTGCGCAGCGAGGCAACGGAGTGCTGAGTCGGCTTGGTCTTGAGCTCCCCCGACGGACCGATGTACGGCAGGAGGGACACGTGGAGGAAGAAGACGTTGTCGCGGCCCACCTCGTGCCGAATCTGGCGCACGGCCTCGAGGAATGGGAGTGACTCGATGTCACCCACCGTCCCGCCCACCTCTGTGATGACGACATCGACGTCCGGACCGGCCATGCGGCGGATGCGCGACTTGATCTCGTTCGTGATGTGCGGGATGACCTGAACCGTGTCGCCGAGGTACTCACCGCGTCGCTCCTTGGCGATCACGGTCGAGTACACCTGGCCGGTTGTGACGTTGGCCGAGCCATGCAGATCGGTGTCGAGGAAGCGTTCGTAGTGGCCGACATCAAGATCGGTCTCGGCTCCGTCGTCGGTGACGAATACCTCGCCGTGCTGGAACGGGTTCATCGTTCCCGGGTCGACGTTGAGGTAGGGATCGAGCTTCTGCATGGTCACGCGGAGTCCGCGCGCCTTGAGCAGGTTCCCGAGGGACGAGGCGGTGAGTCCCTTGCCCAGCGAGGAGGCGACGCCCCCGGTGACGAACAGGTGCTTGGTGGTCGCCTTGTCCATGGGTGGTCAGACTATCAGCGCTCGGGCACCGCTCACGATGCAGCGCGCTCGGACTCGGCGAGTTGCAGCAACTCCGAGGCGTGCTCTGCTCCGGACGCGCTGCCCTCGAGCCCGGACAGCATGCGCACGAGCTCGGCCACACGCGCCTCGCCCGTCACCTCCACGACGCTCGAGCCGGTCACCTGGCCCGAGGAGTCCTTGGTCACGACGATGTGCACATCGGCGAAGGCCGCCACCTGCGGCAGGTGCGTCACGACGATGACCTGGGCGGTGCGGGCGAGACGGGCCAGCCGGCGCCCCACCTCAACTGCGACGCGCCCCCCGATCCCCGCATCGACCTCGTCGAAGACGAAGGTCGGGGTGGCATCGACTCCAGCCAGGACGACCTCGATGGCCAGCATCACCCTGGATAGCTCGCCCCCGGAAGCTCCGGCACCCAGGGGGCGCGGATCGCTGCCCGCATGCGGGGCCAGCAGGATCGACACCTGATCCGCACCGGACGGGGTGAAGGCCGACTCGTCGTCGGTCGAAGCGACGTCGATGAGGACGTGGGCGTCGGGCATGGCGAGTTCGCGCAGCTCGGCTGTCACCGCAGTGGCGAAGCGCTTGGCGGCCTTCCGCCTCAGTTCCGACAGGCGGGCCGCCCGCTGGACGACGTCCTGCCGCCCACTGCGGATCTGCGCCTCGAGCTCCGCCAGGCGCTCCTCGGTGCCGTCGACGCCAGCGACGGTCTCGACCGCCTGCTTCCACCAGGTGAGGACGTCCTCGAGCTCCGGACCGTAGCGGCGCTTGAGGTCGCTGATCCGGTGCCGCCGCTCTTCGACGTGCGCCTGGGCCTGCGGGTCGGCCTCCAGGCTGCCCGCGTATGCGGCCACCTCCTCGACCAGCGCATCGACCTGACCGAGGACCTCGACAAGGGACCGGGCCAGCTCCGTGGCCCGGGGGTCGAGGGTCCCCGCCCGCTCCACATGACGGTGCGCCGCTTGCAGCAGGGTGCGCGCAGACGGCTGGTCGCGATCATCACCACCGAGGGCCGCGTGCGCGGCTCCCGCCTCGACCAGCAGATCCGTCGCGTTGGCCAGGACCATC
>JBIIJX010000288.1:0-2599 GCA_044233495.1 Candidatus Nanopelagicales bacterium | reverse complement strand
CAGCGTCGACGTCGCCGCCGACCGCGTCGATGGCCTCCGCGAGGGCTGCCCCCCGCACCCCGTCCAGCACCCATCGACCGTCCACATCGGCACGATCGGCATCACGTCGCACGATGCCAGCGTCGGCACGCCCGCCCATCACCAGGCCCAGGCCGCTCAGCACCATGGTCTTTCCCGCACCTGTCTCACCCGTGACGACCGTCAGGCGGGGCCCGAACGTGATCGTGGCGTCCTCGATCACCCCGAGGGCCCGGATGCGGAGTTCGTCGATCATCCGCCCTCCGGACGCCGCCCACGCCAGCCATCGACCGGCAGCTCGAACTTCGCGACAAGTCGGTCGGTGAAGGGGGCCTCGGTGAGCCGGGCGAACCGCACCGAGCGCGGATCCTGCCTGACCTCGATGCGCAGGCCACCGGCCACGTCGAGATTCCGCCGCCCGTCAGCCGACACGACTGCCGGCGAGTTCTCGCCGAGGTCGAAGGCGACCACACTGCGCGGAGACACCACCAGGGGACGTGCGAAGAGGGCATGTGCGCTCAGGGGTACGACGAGCATGGCCGAAACCTCCGGCCACACCACCGGGCCACCCGCGGAGAAGGCGTAGGCCGTGGAGCCCGTCGGCGACGCGCACACCACGCCGTCGCAGCCCCACCGTGACAGCGGCCGGCCATCGACCTCGACCATCACGTCGATCATGCGCTCCCGCGCGCGCTTCTCGACGGCCACCTCGTTGACCGCCCACGTCTGATGGACCACCTCGCCGTCGGCGATCACACGGATGTCGAGGGTCATGCGCTCCTCGACCGCCCAGCGCCGCGCCAGAATCGCATCGACCACCTCGTTGAGGCTCTCCGGCTCCGCCTCGGCGAGGAATCCGACATGGCCGAGATTGACGCCGAACAGGGGCGCGCTGCCGGCCCGGGCTCGCTCCGCCGCACGCAGCACAGTGCCATCGCCCCCCAGGACGACCACGACGTCGACGTCGTCGGCTGCGTGCTCGTCAGCGGGCACCACGCTCGCCCACTCCAGCCCGGAGCCGGCCTCCAGCGCCGCGACATCCTCGTCGGTCAGCAGGATGCGCACGCCGGCGGCCATCAGCGCGGCGGCCACCTTGTCCAGTGCAGCACGCGCCTCCGGTGCCCTCGTGTTGACCACGAACAGCACACTGCGTGTGGTCGGTGTCCCGGTGGTCATGCGGGCCCCTCCCTCACGGCGCAGTCCACGGCAGCGACGAGATCGTCGGCGGTCAGGCTGTCGGTGACGAGCATTCCAGACGAGCCGGCACCTGCACCTCGGTGCAGCCACAGGAAGTACTCGACGTTTCCGCTGGGCCCCGGCAGGGGGCTGGCCACCACGCCTCTTACCTGCATGCCGATCCCCTGGGCTGCCTCAGCCACCCCGAGGACCGCGCGGGCCCGCAGGGCCGGATCGCGCACCACACCGTCTCCGACGGCTTCGCGACCGACCTCGAACTGCGGCTTGACCATCAGCAGCAGATCGGCATCCGGGAGGGCCACCTCCGCCAGGGCCGGAAGCACGAGGCCGAGGGGGATGAACGACAGGTCGGCAACGACCAACGAGGGCCGGAAGGGGACATCTCCGGGCGTCAGCGTGCGCACGTTCGTGCGCTCGAGGACGTGCACGCGGGGGTTGGTGCGCACGGGCCATGCCAGCTGCCCGTACCCGACATCGACCGCGAGGACGCGGGCTGCGCCGGCTTCGAGCAGGACCTGGGTGAAGCCCCCCGTGGACGCCCCTGCATCGAGGCAGTCGCGACCCTCGACCTCCACCTCGGGAAACGCGGCGAGGGCGCCGAGGAGCTTGTGTGCACCTCGCGACACGTAGGCGTCGCCGGAGTCCTCATCGATGACCACGGGGTCGGACTGGTCGACCTGCGTGGCCGGCTTGGTCGCCACGGTTCCCTTGACGCGCACCGCACCGGACTCGATCAGCGCGCGGGCGTGGTCGCGCGAGCGGGCCATGTGCCGCCGGACGAGCTCGGCATCGAGGCGTCGGCGGACCATGGTGGAGTCAGGCGGACGTGTCGAGGTCGCTGAGGGTGCCGCGCAGGAGCTGGTGGATGCCGTCGAAGACCGCGGCGTGCTGGTGGACGTCATCCGGATCGAGTCGGGTCAGCTCGTCGAGCGCCTCATCGACCCGGGGCTCCCCCGTCGGCTCCCACACCGGGAGCTCGAGGGATTCGACGATCTCCTCGAGGACGAGCACATCCTCGGCACCGACATCCTCGGCACCGACATCCTCCGTGCCGACATCCTCCGTGCCGACATCCTCCGTGCCGACATCCTCCGTGCCGACATCCTCCGTGCCGACATCCTGCCCACCGACATTCTGCGTGCCGACGTCCTCGTTGCGGCTGGCATGCGCCATGACGTCGGGGCTGCCGCCCGCATCCGATCCCGCCACATCCATCTCGTCGTTCATGCGCCCGCCTCCGGGTCGACCAGGATCTTCTTCTTCTTGGGCTTGCGGGCCGGCTCAGTCGAGTCGGCCGAGTCGGTCGACTCGGCAGGGCCGGCGGACTCGGCTGGGGCGGACGATCCCGCGGCCGCGGAAGTCGGCTGCACAGGAGTCGCTGAGG
>JBIIJX010000287.1:0-2606 GCA_044233495.1 Candidatus Nanopelagicales bacterium | reverse complement strand
CATCGGGGTGGCGGTGCCCGCCGGCATCGTCAGCCTCAACGGCAACGGTGAGATGACCGGCAGCCACTGGATCCGCGAGACGGGCGGTCTCGCCGGCCCGGTCATGCTCACGAATACGCATGCGGTGGGCACCGTGCACCGCGGAGTCATCGACTGGACGGCAGCGCACCGACCTGACCTCGCTGCCGAATGGCTGCTGCCCGTTGTGGCCGAGACCTGGGACGGATACCTGAACTCGATCAATGCCGCGACGATCAGCACCTCCGACGCAGGGGCTGCCATCGACGGCGCTTCGAGCAGTGGAGCCCTCGAGGGCTCACACGGGGGCGGCACCGGCATGAACTGCTACGGCTACAAGGGCGGCAACGGAACGGCGTCCCGGGTCGTGACGTTCGGCGGCTGTGAGTATGTCGTCGGAGCCTTCCTGCAGGCGAACTTCGGGGGGCGTGAGGAGCTGGTCATCGCTGGAGTGTCCATGCGCGACATCGATGCTCCGTGCCCCATCGAGCACGAGGCATGGATCGAGGGCGATCGGCGTGGGGACTTCGCACGGACGTCGACACCCGGCGGCAGCGGATCTGTCATCGTCATCGTTGCCACCGACGCACCCCTGCTGCCACAGCAGTGCGAGGCCCTGGCCCGACGGGTTCCACTCGGGCTTGCCCGGACGGGAAGCACCGGAAGCCACTTCAGCGGGGACCTCTTCCTCGCGTTCTCGACTGGCAATCGCGGCGCCCTGACCAGCGGCTTCCCGCGCGGAGAGGAGGCCCTGCGCTCCCTGGAGTTCGTGCCGTGGAACGCCATGGACCGCCTCTACCGAGCCGTGGTGGAGGCGGTCGAGGAGTCCGTCGTGAATGCCCTCGTCAACAACGAGGGCATGATCGGCCGAAACGGGCACGCAAGTCCGGCCCTGCCGCATGAACAAGTGACGGACCGCCTGCGGTCGGCAGGTGGATGAGATTGAATTCGCGGATGGGAGCTGGGAGCACATGACGAACGAACATGCCGAAGTGCCAGCATGGCTTGCGGAGGACATCCGCACGGGAGCAGTCGACACCGTCGCGGTGTCCTTCACCGACATGCAGGGACGCCTCCAGGGCAAGCGCATCCACGCCCAGTTCTTCCTCGATGAGGTCGCCCAGCACGGCACCGAGGGATGCAACTACCTGCTGGCCGTCGACATCGACATGAACACCGTGGGCGGCTACGCGATGTCGTCCTGGGACACCGGCTACGGCGACTTCGTCATGGCCCCGGACTTCTCGACCTTCCACCGGGTTCCGTGGGAACCCGGCACCGTCGGCGTGCTCTGCGACCTGCTGACGATGGACGGTGCGCCGGTCCCCGCATCGCCGAGGCAGATCCTGCGCCATCAGGTCGACCGCCTGGCTGATGCCGGGATGATCGCCCTCGCGGGCACCGAGCTGGAGTTCATCGTGTTCCGCGACACCTTCGAGGAGGCCTGGGCTTCGGGCTATCGCGGCCTGACGCCGGTGAACCTCTACAACGTCGACTACTCGATGCTGGGCACGGCACGCATCGAGCCGCTGCTGCGACGCATTCGCAACGAGATGTTCGCTGCGGGAATGGTCGTCGAAAGCGCCAAGGGCGAGTGCAATCTGGGCCAGCACGAGATCGCCTTCAAGTACCGCGAGGCCCTGGGCACCTGTGACAACCACGTCATCTACAAGACGGGGGCCAAGGAGATCGCCGCTCAGGAGGGCATGGCGCTCACCTTCATGGCCAAGTACAACGAGCGTGAGGGCAATTCCTGCCATGTGCACCTGTCGTTCCGCGGTGCCGATGGCTCCCTCGTGATGGCCGATGACTCCGACCCCACGGGTATGTCGGCCGTCGGCAAGTCCTTCGTGGCCGGGCAACTGGCCCATTCACGCGAGCTCAGCCTGCTGTTCGCCCCGCAGATCAACTCCTACAAGCGCTTCGTCGAGGGCTCGTTCGCGCCGACGTCGCTGCGCTGGGGCCGTGACAACCGCACCTTGGCCTTCCGCCTCGTCGGGCACGGTCCGTCGCTTCGTCTGGAGAACCGCATCCCGGGGGGCGATGTCAACCCCTACCTCGCCACCGCGGGGATCATCGCCGCGGGGCTCGACGGGATCGACAGGTCCCTCGACCTGGAGCCGGAGTTCGTCGGCAATGCCTACGTCAGCGACTCGCTGCGCGTTCCCACCTCCATGCGCGAGGCGCTCGACCTCTGGGAGGGCTCCGCATGGGTCCGTGCGACCTTCGGCGAGGATGTGCAGGCGCACTACGCCAACATGGCCCGGGTCGAGCTGGCTGCGTTCGGCGCAGCCGTGACCGACTGGGAGCGCTTCCGTAATTTCGAGAGGATCTAGGAGAGTCCGTGGCCGAAGTCATCAACCCGGCGACCGAGCAGGTCATCGCCACCGTCCCGGCCGCCTCGGCGGAGGAGACCGACGAGGCCATCCAGCGTGCGCACGCCGCCTGGCCCGCTTGGCGCGAGGTGGCACCTGGCGACCGAGCGAATCTGCTTCGCCGGTTCAGCGATGTCGTCCGGGAGCATGCGGAGGAGTTGGCCCAGCTCGAGGTCGCCAACGCCGGACACACCATCGGCAACGCGCGGTGGG
>JBIIJX010000286.1:0-2607 GCA_044233495.1 Candidatus Nanopelagicales bacterium | reverse complement strand
CATCCGCACTCCACCCAGACCGCAGCTGCGATGCTGGGCTGGGCCCGGCAGGAGCGACTGCCCGTCGTGCTCACCAATGCCGTCCGGTACCTCGCGCCGGGCGACTCCCGCATCGCCGACGTGCTCGACTCCGCCCGCCGCCTGGTGCCGCTGGACTCCCGGCATATCGAGCCCGACACCGGTGAGGCCTTCCTGAAGGACGACCGGCAGATGGCGGCCATCGCGACGGAGATCACCGCGATGGCGGGGGAGCGCAGCAGCCGTCAGCTGCTCGACGACACCCGTCGGCTGGCGGAGTTCTGCGTGCTCGATCCGCAGGCCGACCTCGGCCTCGGGGAGGTGTTCGTGCCCGAGCTCGACGTCCTCCTCGGCGAGCAGGTGCCGGCGACCCAGGCCGATGCCCGCGCCACCGTCGTGCTGCGAACCCGCTGCGAGGAGGCCATCCCGCGCAGGTACACGGCGGCCGCGGATCGCCGGGAGGCCCGCCGTCGGCTCGAGGAGGAGATGCGCACCATCACCCACCTGCAGTTCGCCGGCTACTTCCTCACCGTCGCGGAGGTGGTCGACATGATCCGCGAGCGGGGTGTGCGGGTGGCCGCGCGCGGGTCAGGCGCCGGGAGCTTGGTCAACCACCTGCTCGGCATCTCCGGGGTCGATCCCCTCGCGCAGGGCCTGCTCATGGAGCGGTTCCTGTCGCCTCTGCGCCGTGCCCTGCCCGACATCGACATCGACGTGGAGTCGGCGCGACGGGAGGACATCTACCGCTGGATCTTCGAGCGGTTCGGCACCGAGCGCACGGCAGCGGTGTCGATGATGGAGACCTACCGCGTACGTCATGCCGTGCGCGACGTGGGTGCTGCCCTCGGCATGCCTGCCGCCGACATCGACGCCTTCGCCACCTCCTTCCCGCACATCCGCGCCCGTGACGCGCGCAACGCCCTCGCCGAACTGCCGGAGCTGCGGCGATCCAGCTTCGGGCGACTGGCGGCGACCGGCGGTCTTGATCCGTTCCTCGATCTGGTGGAGCGGCTCGACGGCCTGCCCCGGCACATCGCCCTGCATCCGTGCGGCATCGTGCTGTCCGACACCACGCTTCTCGATCGCACCCCGGTGGAGGGCAGTGCCGCGGGCTTCCCGATGAGCCACTTCGACAAGGACGACGTCGAGGAGATGGGCCTGCTGAAGCTCGACGTCCTCGGTGTGCGGATGCAGTCCTCGATGGCGCACGCGGTCGCCGAGGTGGCTCGCATCAGCGGGCAGCAGGTCGCTCTCGACGCCCAGCCGCTGGACGACCCGCAGGTCTTCGCGCTGATCCAGTCCACGCGCACCCTCGGCTGCTTCCAGATCGAGTCGCCCGGGCAGCGTGAGCTGATCGGCAAGTTCGCACCGGAGACCTTCGGCGACCTCATCATCGACATCTCGCTGTTCCGTCCCGGGCCGGTGAAGTCCGACATGGTCACACCCTTCCTGCGCGCCCGGCAGGGCTGGAACGCGCCTGTGTTCCTGCACGAGGACCTCCGCCCGGCCCTGGAGGAGACGTACGGGGTCGTCGTCTTCCACGAGCAGGTGCTGCGGATCGTCGCGACGATGACCGGCTGCTCGCTGGCCGAGGCCGACGAGACCCGGCGCGCACTCGGCAGTCCGGAGGGGCAGGACGACGTGCGGGCCTGGTTCTACCCGGCGGCGCTGAGCCGCGGGTACGAGCTCACCGTCGTGGAACAGGTGTGGGATGTCCTGCGGGCGTTCGCGTCCTTCGGGTTCTGCAAGGCGCACGCGGCCGCGTTCGCACTGCCCACCTACCAGTCGGCGTGGTTGAAGGCCCACCATCCGGCGGCCTTCTACGCCGGCATCCTGACCCACGATCCGGGGATGTACCCGAAGCGACTGATCCTCGACGACGCCCGCAACCACGGCATCGCAGTGCTGGGCCTGGACATCAACCGCTCCGCGGACGTGTACCGGGTCGAGCCGGTCGCGGATGCCGGTGCACTCGGCATCCGCGTGCCGCTGAGCGACGTCACGGGCATCAGCGAGGCGGAGGTGGCCGGCATCATCGCCGGCCGGCCCTACTCCTCGCTGTCGGATGTCTGGCAGCGCAGCGGCATCTCCCGGCCGACCGCCGAGCGGCTGATCGTGGCGGGTGCCTTCGATGCGATGTACCGGCTCGACATCCCCGCGCAGGTGCGGGCGCGGGGGCAGCTGAACCGCCGCGACCTGCTGCTGCAGGTCGCCGACCTGGAGCGGTGGACCCGGCGTGGACGAGGTCGTCGGTCCGGGCCGGTGCCGGACTCCCGGTCCGGCGCGCAGCTGACCCTCGGGCTGGACGTGCTGCCGGCGCAGGCCTCCGGGCTGCCGGAGATGACGTCGGCGGAGCGGGTGCAGTCCGAGCTCGAGGTCCTCGGCATGGATGTCAGCCGGCATGTCGTCGACTTCCACGCACCGATGCTCCACGACCTGCGGGCGGCCGGGATGCGGCTGGTGCAGTCCCGCGACCTCGTCCGTCAGCGCTCGCGCAGCGAGATCTTCGTGGCGGGGGTCAAGGTCGCGGTCCAGACCCCGCCGGTGCGCAGCGGCCGCCGGGTCATCTTCCTGACCCTGGACGACTCC
>JBIIJX010000075.1:0-10665 GCA_044233495.1 Candidatus Nanopelagicales bacterium | reverse complement strand
GACCTCGATGACCTGGCCCTCGACCACGCCGTCCTCGTCCTTGATCCGCTCGATCGTGCCCCAGGCCCGCTCGTACTGCGCGCGCTTCTTGGACAGGATCAGACGGCCTTCCTTGTCCTCCTTGGTGAGGACGAGTGCCTCTACGTGGTCGCCCACGGAGACGACCTCACCGGGGTCGACATCGTGCTTGATGCTCAGTTCACGGGAGGGGATCACGCCCTCGGTCTTGTAGCCGATGTCGAGAAGGACCTCGTCGCGGTCCACCTTGACGATGGTGCCCTCGACGATGTCGCCGTCGTTGAAGTACTTGATGGTCGCGTCGATCGCGGCGAGGAAGTCCTCGGAGGAGCCGATGTCGTTGACCGCCACCTGGGCGGGTGCTGCTGTGGTCGAGGTGGTCATGAGAGGTAGGGGATCATTTCGTCGATGGACGTGCCCGAGGGCACGGTCTGCGGGCCGCAAACCGTCCAAGGGTACCCGGCCCCGGCACAGGGCGGACAGGCGGTGCCGGGGAGGGAGGTCGCAGCGACCACGGCCCTAGTGAGCGGCCGCCTCCCACGAGGCGCCGGACCCCACGGACACGTCGAGGGGCACGGAGAGGTCGGCGGCCGACCCCATGGCACCGCGGACCAGCTCCTCGACCGCCGCCCGCTCCCCCGGCCAGACCTCCAGGACCAGTTCGTCGTGCACCTGCAGCAGGAGCCTGCTGTGCAGGGCTGCTGCCTCCAGCTCGGCCTCCACGGCGAGCATGCTCACCTTGACGATGTCGGCGGCCGACCCCTGGATCGGCGCGTTGAGCGCCATGCGCTCGGCCATCTCCCGACGCTGCCGGTTGTCGCTCGTGAGGTCGGGAAGATAGCGGCGCCGGCCCATCATCGTCTCCGTGTACCCCTGCGCCCGGGCCTGCTCGACCACTTCGGCGAGATAGTCGCGCACGCCCCCGAAGCGCTCGAAGTAGTCATCCATGAGGGTGCGCGCCTCATCCGGGCTGATCTCCAGCTGCTGGGACAGCCCGTACGCGGACAGGCCATAGGCCAGCCCGTAGGACATCGCCTTGATGCGTCGCCGCATTTCCGCATCGACTGCCGACGGTGCGACGCCGAACACCCGGCTGCCCACGGTCGTATGGAGGTCCTCGCCCGAGCGGAAGGCATCGATGAGCCCCTCATCGGCTGACAGGTGGGCCATGATCCGCATCTCGATCTGGCTGTAGTCGGCGGTGAGCAGGCACTCGTAGCCCTGTCCCACGACGAAGCAGCCGCGGATCCGTCGCCCCGCTTCTGTCCGGATCGGGATGTTCTGCAGATTCGGGTCGGCGCTGGACAGCCGCCCCGTGGCCGCGACGGTCTGGCTGAAGGTGGTGTGGATCCGGCCCTCGCCGTCGGCCAGCGGGATCAGGCCGTCGACCGTCTGGCGCAGTTTGGAGCGATCCCGCCAGGCGAGGAGCTGCTCGAGCAGAGGGTCCCCGGTCCGCTCGAAGAGCTGTTGGAGTGCCTCCGCGTCTGTGGTGTAACCGGTCTTGATCTTCTTCGTCTTGGGCAGGTTGCGCTCACCGAAGAGGATCTCCTGCAGCTGCTTCGGGGAGCCGAGGTTGAATGGTCTGCCAACCAGCCGGTGCGCCTCCTCCTCGGCCGCCCGCATGTCGGCGCCGAACTCGTCCGAGAGCGCCCTCAGGCCGGGCACATCGACCGCGATCCCCGCGTGCTCCATGTTCGCGAGGAGAGGCACGAGCGGCACCTCAACCTCGTCGAGCAACGGACGCACGCCCTGGGTCGTGAGGCGGGGGCCGAGCTCGAGAGCGAGCCGTCGAACGGCATCGGCGTCGCGCCCGAGGTCAGCCGCGTGATCGACGCCATCGTCGAAGAGCACCTGCTCCCCGGCGGATTCCTCCTCCCATTGCAGACCCAGTATCCGCTGCGCGACGTCGACGAGCCGGTAGCTGCGCTGCCCCGGCGACTCGAGGTAGGCGGCGAGGGCGGTGTCGATCCGGACGCCGGCGAGGGACAGTCCGGCCGTTGCCAGAGCCAGCGCCGGACCCTTGCCGTCGTGGAGGTCCTTCGGGGCGGCAGGGTCGGCGAGCCAGGCCAGGACCGTCGCGTGGTTGCCGGCGTCCGAGCAGTCGAGGTAGCCGATGTCCCCGCTGTCATCGGCGACCGCGACCGAGCGGATGCTCCCACGGCCCCGGCCCCAGTCTCCGGCCACCGACACAGCCGGCACCCCACGACGGGTAGCCAGCCAAGCCGCCGCTTCGGTGGGAGCGATGATCCGCACCTCGAGTGCCTCGGCGTCCACGTCGGCCTCGGCCGTCGCGCCAGCAGGCGCACCGCCGGGGCGAACCTTGTCCAGCCGCTCCCGGAGGGCGCGGAACTGCAGGGTGTCGAAGAGTCGATCAACCTCGGACCGGTCCCAGGGCGCGAGACCGGCATCGTCGAGGTCGAGTTCCACGGGAACGTCGTCGACGAGAGTGGTCAGGCGGCGATTGACGAGCACCTGGGGCAGGGCGGCGCGCAGTGCATCGCCCACCTTGCCCGTCACTTGATCCGCATGGTCGACGAGGGCTCCCAGCGACCCGTACTCCCGGATCCACTTGGCAGCCGTCTTCTCCCCCACTCCCGGGATGCCGGGGAGGTTGTCGCTCGGGTCGCCACGCAAGGCCGCATAGTCCGGATACTGCGCCGGCGTGAGGCCGTACTTCTCCTCGATCGCGGCCGGAGTCATGCGGGCGAGCTCGCTCACGCCCCTCAGCGGGTACAGGACGGTGACCCGATCGTCGACCAGCTGGAAGGAGTCGCGGTCCCCCGTGACGATGTCCACGGCATCCGCCTCCCCCGCCGACCGGCGGACCAAGGTCGCGATGATGTCGTCGGCCTCGAAGCCGTCAGCCGTGAGGACGGGGATGTCCAGGGCGGCCAGCACCTCCTTGATCAGCTCCACCTGGCCCTTGAACTCCTCCGGTGACTTCGCACGATTCGCCTTGTACTCGGGGAACTGCTCCGTGCGGAACGTCTGACGCGAGACGTCGAAGGCGACGGCCACGTGCGTCGGACGCTCGTCGCGGAGCACGTTGATGAGCATCGACGTGAAGCCGAAGACCGCATTGGTCGGCTGCCCTGTCGTGGTGCTGAAGTTCTCGACCGGCAGCGCATAGAAGGCCCGGTAGGCGAGGGAGTGACCGTCGAGCAGGAGGAGCCGCTTCGGTTCGGCATCTGCACTGACTGTCTCACCGCGGCCCACCCGGTGATCCTATTGTCGTCCCATGACCAGCAACCCCGTCCCGCCCGAACGGATCCCGCTCGGCGCACTGGGCGAGCGAATGGGCCTGAGCCTCCTCGAGTGCTCCGCCGACCGCGTCGTCCTCACCATGCCCGTGGAGGGCAACACGCAGCCCTTCGGCCTGCTGCACGGGGGGGCGAATGCCGTCCTGATCGAGACGGCCGGCTCGATCGGTGCAGCGCTGCACGCCGGCCCCGACGCCATGGTGGTCGGCCTCGACATCAACGCCACGCACCATCGCTCGGCCTCCCGGGGCCTGGTCACCGCCGTCGCCGAGCCGCTGTCCCTGGGGCGCACCCTCACCAGTTACGAGGTGCGCATCACCGACGAGGAGGGCCGGCTGCTCGCGACCGGCCGACTGACCTGCCTGATCCGCCCCGCCCCGTCACGCGAGTGACGCATGATGCCGGGGAGGAATGTGCTGTTCCCGGGCGAGCATCGGTCCTTCGTGGTTATGCTGCGGGACACTCGCCAGAAGCTCCACGGCGATGACGCACGGGCAGTCCAGCAGCAGCGAGGGGAGCGGAGCAGCGTGCACAAGCGCGTCGTGGCAGGCCTGCTGGCGCTCTTCGCCGCCCTCGTCGCGCTTATGGTCCTGGCTCAGCCCGCCAGCGCCGACGGCGAGCAGCTGAGCGGCCGCATCGAGAACCGCATCGACGGCGTCAAGACCCCCCTCGCCGGGGTGACCATCACCGCCGTCGGAGGCGGCTTCGAGGGATCGGCGACGACCGGCGACGACGGCAAGTGGGTGATTCCCGTGCCGGCCCAGGGTGACTACGAGGTCACCATCGACGTCTCGACCCTGCCCGAGGGAGTCGGCCTCACCGATCCCGACAAGGTCACCGTCGTCACGAACGTGAAGCCTCCGAACATCAACCGGATCGTGATCTTCCCGCTCGGCCAGAGCACCGCGACCACGACGACGCTGTGGGAGCAGGCGGCCCAGCTGACGGTCTCCGGCATCCAGTTCGGCCTCATGATCGCCCTCGGTGCACTCGGCCTGTCGATCATCTACGGGACAACGGGCCTGACCAACTTCGCCCACGGCGAGATCCTGACCTTCGGTGCACTGGCCACGTGGACCTTCAACGCGGGATTCGGCCTGCCGTTCGTCCTCGCTGCCGTCCTCGGCCTCGTCCTCACCGGACTGTTCGGGTGGCTGAACAATGCAGCCCTCTGGAAACCCCTGCGCAAGCGCGGCACGGGCCTCATCGCGATGATGATCGTCTCCATCGGGCTCGCCCTCCTGCTGCGAAACCTCTACCTGTTCTTCTACGGAGGCGACAAGGCGGCCTACGCGGAGTACGCGGGCTTGGCAGGCCTGACCTTCGGCCCCGTCTCGATCACGCCCACCGACATCGTCTCGATGATCGTCGCCGTCGTGGCCCTGGCCGCGGTGGTCCTCATCATCGGCAAGACGCGCATGGGCAAGGCCACGCGTGCCGTCTCCGACAACCCGTCCCTGGCCTCAAGCGCGGGTATCAACGTCGAGCGCGTCATCACCTTCGTATGGGTGCTGGGAGCCGCACTCGCCGGGCTCGGCGGCATCCTGCTGGGCTTCACCCAGCAGGTGTCCTTCCAGATGGGCTTCCAGATCCTGCTGCTGATCTTCGCGGCGGTCACCCTCGGCGGCCTGGGCACCATCTCGGGCGCCATCGTGGGATCCCTCGTCGTCGGCCTCTTCCTGCAGCTGACCACCCTGGTGATCCCGACCGAGCTCAAGAGCGTCGGCGCCCTGCTCGTCCTCATCGTGATCCTGCTCGTCCGCCCCTACGGCCTCCTCGGCCGGCGAGAGCGCGTGGGGTAGGGGGCGGCCATGGATTGGGGGTACATCCTCTCTGTGATGGTGGTCTCGGCCTTTGGGGTCGAGGCGATCGTCTTCGGTCTCGCTGCCATCGGCATCAACATGCAGTTCGGCTACACCGGACTCCTCAACTTCGGTCAGTCGGCCTTCATGGCCGTGGGCGGCTACTCGGTGGCCGTCACGGTGATCGAGCTGGGCGCCAGCTTCTGGTGGGGCGTCGTCATCGCCTTCGCCGTCACGATCCTGCTCGCCCTGCTCCTCGGCATCCCCACGCTGCGTCTGCGGGCCGACTACCTCGCGATCGTCACGATCGCGGCCTCGGAGATCGTCCGACTGATCCTCCGCTCCGTCACCTTCAAGGAGATCTTCGGCGGGTCCGACGGCCAGATCAGCTTCGGGGCGGACTTCTTCGCCCTGAGCCCGCTGCCTGAGGAGCTGGCGTTCCGGATCGGGCCGGTCGTGCTCAACGAGCGCCAGATCTTCGTGCTCATCGTCGGCTGGGCCCTCGTCTTCCTCAGCTGCCTCATCGTGTGGCTGCTGGTCCGCTCCCCCTGGGGCCGTGTCCTCAAGGGCATCCGCGAGGACGAGGACGCGGTGCGCAGCCTGGGCAAGAACGTGTACCTGTACAAGATGCAGGCCCTTGTCATCGGCGGCCTGTTCGGTGCGATCGGCGGCATCATCTATGCGGTCGGCAACGAGGCAGTGAGCCCGGACTTCTTCGGCACCGACACCACGTTCTTCGCCTACGCGATCCTCATCCTGGGCGGGGCCGCCCGGGTCTTCGGACCCGTCCTCGGCACCGTCATCTTCTGGGCGATCATCCAGGGCACCGACGTCTTCCTGCGCTCCGCCATCGACATCGGGGTGCCCGTGCTGTCGCTCATGACCGGCACCCAGGCCGCTGTCGTGCGATTCATGCTCGTCGGACTCGGCATCATGCTCCTGATGATCTTCCGTCCTCAGGGGATCCTCGGCGACCGAAGGGAGCTGGCTCTCGATGCCCGATAGCCCCACCGAGTCGCGCAAGGAGGCCGCAGTCCGCGCCCTCGCCGACGTTCCTCGCGTCCCCGGCGCGCCGAAGCCCGACCCGATCCTCGTCGCCGACGGGGTCGTCCGGTCCTTCGGCGGCCTCACGGCCGTCGACGTCGCGCATGTCGAGGTCCAGCGAGGGGCCATCACGGCGCTCATCGGACCGAACGGCGCGGGCAAGACGACCTTCTTCAACCTGCTGACCGGCTTCGACACTCCCAACAGCGGCACATGGCTGTTCAACGGACGCGACCTCGCGGGAGTCTCGGCCTTCCGGGTTGCGCGCATGGGCATGATCCGCACCTTCCAGCTGACCAAGGCGCTGTCGAAGATGACGGTCATGGAGAACATGCGGCTGGGAGCGACGGGTCAGCGCGGCGAGAAGCTGCTCTCGTCACTGTTCGGCTTCCTGTGGTCCGCGCAGGAGCGTCAGGTGACCGCCAAGGCCGAGGAGCTTCTCGCCCGGTTCAACATGCTGCAGAAGAAGGACGACTTCGCCGGTTCGCTGTCCGGCGGCCAGCGCAAGCTCCTGGAGATGGCACGCGCCCTCATGACCGATCCGGAGATGGTCATGCTCGACGAGCCGATGGCCGGAGTGAATCCCGCCCTCACGCAGTCCCTGCTGCAGCACATCAAGGATCTGCGCGAGCAGGGCATGACCGTGCTGTTCGTCGAGCACGACATGGACATGGTGCGCGACATCAGCGACTGGGTGATCGTCATGGCGCAGGGCAAGGTGATCGCTGAGGGTCCTCCTGACGAGGTCATGCGGGACGAGGCGGTCATCGTCGCCTACCTCGGCGGCCACCACGACAAGGCGCTCACGGCGAGCGGCAAGTCCTTCACCGAGGAGGCGCAGGGATGAGCGACCAGCTGCCGGGTGACGCCCCGCAGTACGTCTCGCCCCACCAGCGCGAGACGGCACTCGACCTCGATGCCGCGCAGCGGGACGAGCCAACCACCCTCAGCAACTCCGAGATCCGTGACCGCAATGCGCACATCGAGGGCGCGAAGGATGCGCTCATCGTCGCCGACGACCTGATCGCCGGGTACATCCCGGGCGTCAACATCCTCAACGGCGCCGACCTCTACGCGAAGTCAGGTGAACTGGTGGGCATCATCGGCCCCAACGGGGCCGGCAAGTCCACCCTGCTCAAGGCCCTTTTCGGCCTCGTGCGAGTCGGTTCCGGGCGCATCACCCTCGCCGATCAGGACATCACGAACGTTCGGGCCGACCGCCTCGTGACCATGGGCATCGGCTTTGTCCCGCAGACCAACAACGTCTTCCCCTCGCTCACCATTCAGGAGAACCTCGAGATGGGCTGCTATCAGGCGCCCTCGCGGTTCAAGGAGCGCTTCGCGTTCGTCACCGACCTCTTCCCCGCCCTTGGCGAGCGCAGGACGCAGCGTGCTGGTCAGCTGTCCGGTGGCGAGCGCCAGATGGTGGCGATGGGTCGCGCCCTGATGATGGATCCCTCGGTCCTGCTGCTCGACGAGCCCTCGGCGGGCCTGTCCCCCATCCTCACCGACGAGGTCTTCGTCCGCGTCAAGGAGATCAACGCCACGGGCGTGACGGTGATCATCGTCGAGCAGAACGCCATGCGCTGCCTGCAGATCGTCGATCGGGGGTACGTCCTGGATCAGGGGCGCAACGCCTACACGGGCACCGGGCGCGATCTGGCCACGGATCCGCAGGTGGTGCACCTGTACCTGGGCACCCTCGCTCAGGCGTAGCCCCCCGCCACCGCCGGCACCGCCGTTGCCGCCGAGGTCGACGGGCCCGCTGTCGCGTATCAGCCGAAGGCTGGTCACCGGAGGAGGATCCTGCAGTCATGCTCCCTGCCGTCCCTGCCCGGCCTGGCACAGCCACCAGCAGCGCAACACGTGCGACCTCGTTGTCGCGCCTGTTCCCCCACCTGTTGCGTAGCGTCCCCACGACCGCGAGGTGCGGTCAGTGGCCGCGGCCCACCCGCCCCGCCGAGAGGAGCACGGCGACTAGACGGGCGACAGGTCGGGAAACACGTCGGATAACACGTCAGAAAAGGCTGTGGGGGCCGCCCCCTAAGGGACGACCCCCACAGCGTGGGACTGCTCTCAGCCGACGTTCGGGCCGATGCCCTGCTTGACCATCTCCTGGATGATCTGCGCGGACTCGTCGAAGCCGATGAGGACGACCGCCTCCGGACCCGCAGCCTTGATCTTCGCCACGTCAGCGGCGAAGTCGGTGGCCTTGGGGTCGTAGACGACGTTGGCGACAACCTCGCCACCGCCCTCAGTGACAGCCTTGGTGACATTGGCGTTCAGACCGTCACCGTAGGAGTCCTGGAGGGACATGATGGCCACCTTGGTGTAGCCGTCCTGCAGGACGAGCGAGCCGACGAACGCGCCCTGGAGGACGTCGGACGGGGCCACGCGCCAGTACAGGCCGCTATCCGCAGCGAACGTCAGCTCGGGCGAGGTGTTCGCCGGGCTGATCATGAGGACACCGGCATTGGTGACCTGGTCGAGGACCGACAGGGTCGAGCCGGACGAGGCAGCACCGATGAGCACGTCGATGCCGAGGGGCAGGAGACGCTTGACGGTCTGCTTGCCGGTCTCGGTCGAGGTGTCGCCCGAGTCGCCCTCCTCGAGGACGATCTTCTTGAAGCCCGGAATGCCTCCGGCCGTCTCGATGTCCTTGATGGCGAGCTTGACGCCGGCGATCTCGGGTGGGCCGAGGAACGCAAGGTTGCCCGTCACCGGGAGGAAGGTGCCGACCTTGAAGACGCCGTCGCCGGCGCCCTCCTGCGGCTTGGCGTCGATCGGGTTGGCCTCGCCCTCGGGCACGATCTCACCCTCGAGGTAGGTCACCTCGGGAAGGAGCGTGTTGTCCGGGCCGAACTGGTACACGCCGATCGAGGCGCTGGTCGGGTCACCGGCGTCCCAGAAGTTCACAGCACCGGAGCGACCGTTGTAGTCGATCTCCTTGCCGTCCTTGAGGAGCGCAAGGCAGCCCGCGTAGTCGTTGCAGATGTCCGTGCCGTTGGTGATGGACACCATCTGCTTCGCCATGTCGACGCCGGCGTCGGACCCGGCCTTCGCCGCGGCGAGTGCCGCGATGATCACCGCGTCGTAGGACTCGGGTGCGTACGCGAAGTCGATCAGCTCCGGGTCGACGGTGAGCAGGGCGTCCTTGAAGTCCTGGGTGTTCTCCGCACCCGGGATGGTGCCCTTGACGCCGTCGAGGGTGCCGGCCGGGAGCTTCTCGCCCAGCGCGTTGCCCGTGTTGCCGTCAACGAGGTACAGCGGTACGCCAGCAGCAGCCGGAGCCTCCTCAGCGGGGGCCTCCTCTGCCGGAGCCTCCTCAGCGGGAGCCTCCTCAGCGGGAGCTTCGGCGGCGGGCTCGCTGGCCGCTGGCTCGGTCTCGGCGGTGTCGCTGCTCCCGCCGCACGCGGCGAGGGCAAGCGAGGCCACACCGAGCACGGCAGCGGTCTTGAAGACCGTTGTGCGCTTCATGCAGTCTCCTTAGGAAAGGACAGACGACGGCGGACGCCGTCGCGTTGCCTGCACTCTAGGGGGCTGGTCCTCACCCGCGCGAAACGAGGGGTCACATCGTTGGGGGTTCGTGACCGTTCCGTGACTTTAGGGCCGCAACACCGTGGCCCCATTCGAGGTCAGGCGGGATCCGGGTCATCCGGCCCGGCGAGGAGCTGGGCGGCCGCCTCAGCCAGCGTGACGCGTCCATCCATGGCCGCGCGCCGGAGCCGGGTGAAGGCCTCCGGCTCACTCAGCCCGGCATCCGCCTGCAGGCGCCTCTTGGCGCGCTCGACCACGTCCCGGGCCTCTTGGCGCTCCCTCAGGCCGGTGACCTGGGCGGCGAGCTCGCGCATCTGCTCCCACCGCGCCACAGCGACCTCGATGGCCGGTGACAGGTCACTGGGGCCGAACGGCTTGACGAGATAGCCGAGGACCCCGGCGTCCACCGCGCGGCGAACCGTCTCCTGCTCACTGAAGGCGGTCACCATGACCACGGGAGCCAGCCCGTCGGCAATGATCTCCTCCGCCGCCGAGAGTCCGTCACGCCGCGGCATCGCCACGTCGAGGAAGACGACATCCGGTCGAAGCTCTCGGGTGCGATCGACGGCGGCCTGGCCATCGGCCACCTGCCCCACGACCTGATAGCCCAACTCGGTGAGCAACTCGACGAGGTCCATCCGGATGAGCGCTTCATCCTCCGCGACGAGCACGGTCGTGACCTGCGGCTGGGCCATGAGGACAGCGTAGGACGGCGCGTCTCGGCGGCTACCATCGGTGACGCGCCCCGGTATCCCAACCGGCAGAGGAAGCGGTCTCAAACACCGTCCAGTGTGGGTTCGAATCCCACCCGGGGCACGGGCAGAAGGGGTGCCACCCGAGGAGGGAAAGACGCCGTGCTACGCCTCCGGTGCTGCATATCGGTGCAGCTCGGGTGCGCCTGGCGATGGAGGCCCTGGGGGCGGTCTGCGCTGCTAGCATCACTGGCAACGACAGGAGATCCCATGGACGCACAGAGCTTCCTCGCAGCCCTCGCACCGGCCATG
>JBIIJX010000110.1:0-8390 GCA_044233495.1 Candidatus Nanopelagicales bacterium | reverse complement strand
CATCGCGGTTGGCCTCGACGTTCGCGGTCACACATTGTCCGCACGCGGATGGACGCAGGACGGCGGCGACCTGTGGGAGACCCTGGGCCGGCTCGATGCCGCCGGGTGCGCTCGCTACGTCGTGACGGACGTCGCGAAGGACGGCACGATGCACGGGCCGAACTTCCACCTGCTGAAGGAGGTGTGCAAGGCGACCAGTCGTCCGATCATCGCCTCCGGCGGCATCGCCCACCTGGAGGATCTCCACAAGCTCTCGGAGATGGTCCCGCATGGGATCGAGGGGGCGATCATCGGACGAGCGCTGTACGACGGCGCCTTCACCCTGCCGGAGGCCATCGCGGCGAGCGAGGCCCGGTACGACCCGTACCAGTGGGGACCTCCTCGGCCGTGAGCGTCGCCATCCGGGTGATCCCCTGCCTGGACGTGGACGCCGGTCGCGTCGTGAAGGGCATCAACTTCGTCGAGTTGCGCGATGCCGGCGATCCGGTTGAGCTCGCCACCGCCTACGGCCTCGCTGGTGCCGACGAGCTCGTGTTCCTCGACATCACAGCCTCCAGTTCCGATCGCGCCACGACCTACGACGTTGTACGCCGCACGGCAGAGACGGTCTTCATCCCGCTGACGGTCGGCGGCGGAGTGCGCGAAGTCGATGACTTCGACCGGCTGCTGCGCTCCGGAGCGGACAAGGTGAGCGTCAATACTGCGGCGATCGGCGATCCCTCGTTGCTCACCAGGGCGGCCGAGCGATTCGGGTCGCAGTGCGTCGTGCTGAGCGTCGACGCACGACGATGCCCCGAAGGCATCACGACCCCCAGTGGTTTCGAGGTGACCACCCACGGAGGCCGCCGGAGCACCGGCATCGACGCGGTCGAGTGGGCCATCGAGGGCGCCCGTCGAGGGGCGGGTGAGATCCTGCTCAACTCCATGGACGCCGACGGCACGGAAGCCGGGTACGACCTCCCGCTGATCGAGCTCGTGCGGCGGGACGTGAGCGTGCCCCTGATCGCCAGCGGTGGAGCCGGCCGCATCGGCGACTTCGCGCCTGCCGTCGGCGCTGGTGCTGACGCGGTGCTGGCGGCCAGTGTGTTCCACTTCGGCACCCTGTCGATCGCCGAGGTCAAGAACGCGCTGGCCGAGGCTGGCTACCCGGTGCGCTGACCCTCCGGAGCAAGGGCGCGCCGGACCGAGGGCCGGTTCAGACCCCGAGACGTGCGGACTCGAACGCGGCGATGGCAGCAGGCGTTCCGATCGTCTCTACCTGCACAGCGGTGCGGCCGTAGGCCCGAAGCGTCAGCTCGCCTGCCGTACCGCGCAGGGTCACCGAATCCGGCCCTCGGCGCGCCACGACGGTGCTGTCGGTGCCGTTGGTGCCGTCCGTGCGCTCGAGCACGACACCAACCGGCACCTTGCGGAAGAGCAGTCGGCCCATCACCGACAGCCGCTTCCACAGCAGGTCGGAGAGGTCGGCCGGGAGGTCGCGCACCCGCCAGTCCGCTGCGCCCCGCCGTACATCCTCGTGGTGCACGTAGAACTCGAGCAGGTTGGCGGCACCGTCGAAGCCAGGCAGGGAGAACACGGACAGTGTGGGAGGGCCGTTGCGGACCTTGCGCACGAGCTCCGGGTAGGGCTGCGATGCGACGGATCGCTGGACGCGATCGGTCCATCCGGCGAAGGGCCTGGCCGCGATGCCGACCGCGGCGTCCGGGCGCGACTCGCGGACGACGAGGTGTGCGGCGAGATCCGTGGTCGTCCAGCCCTCGCAGAGTGTGGGTGCGACGGGACCGGACTGGAGCAGGAGCTCGGCTAGCTCGCGGCGTTCACGGCGGGCGTGCTGTGAGGCGCTCATGGGTGGACTCTGGCACACCGGCAGAATGAGCGCATGTCCCCGGATGACGTCGACGGCTTCCTCGCGCGCACGCGGTTCAACAGCGATGGCCTGATCCCTGCGATCGCGCAGCAGTGGGACAGCCGTGAGGTGCTGATGATGGCGTGGATGACCCGCGAGACCCTGCGCGAGACCATCGAGACCGGACGCGCGGTGTACTTCAGCCGCAGTCGAGGTCAGCGTTGGGTCAAGGGCGACACCTCGGGCCACAGCCAGACCGTGCGCGAGGTACGCCTGGACTGCGACGGAGACACGGTTCTCGTCCTCGTCGACCAGGCCGGCAGTGCCTGCCACACAGGCGACCGCACGTGCTTTGACGCCGACGGGGTCGCACTTGCGCCAGGGGACCAGACGTGACCGACTTCACCGGCGCTGTTGCCCCGGATCTCGAACAGTTCCGCACTCTCGCACGGGACCGTCGTGTCATTCCCGTCGTGCGGCGGCTCCTCGCCGACGGCCTCACGGCCATCGGCCTGTTCGAGGTGCTCTGCGGCGATCGTGCCGGGACGTTCCTGCTGGAGTCAGCGGAGCAGGGTCGCACGTGGTCGCGCTACTCCTTCGTCGGAGTGCACTGCGCAGCGATGCTGACGGAGGTGGACGGTGCTGCCGTGTGGCTCGGTCGGGCACCGGTCGGTGTGCCGCTCGAGGGTGCGGTGATGGACGTGCTCCGGGACACCGTCGCGATGCTGCGCACGCCGCCGCTGCCCGGCCTGCCGCCGCTCACCGGCGGCTTGGTGGGGTACCTCACCTACGATGCCGTGCGCACATGGGAGCGGGTCCCCGACGACAACCCCGACACTCTCGGCATCCCTGATGTGGGATTCCTGCTGGCCACTGACCTTGCGGTGCTCGATCATGCCGACGGCTCCGTGCTGCTCATCGCGAACGCGATCAACTACGACGCGACCGACGAGCGAGTCGACGAGGCCTGGCAGGACGCGGTAGCCCGGCTGGACCGCATGCAGGACAGGCTCACCGCGCCGATGGACCTTGGCGTGGCGACGTACGACCGATCCGCCACCGTGCACGGCGAGTCGTCGACACCCGCCCCGGAGTACCTCGACCAGGTGGCGGCGGCCCAGGAGTACATCCGCGCAGGAGACGCCTTCCAGATCGTGCTGTCGCAGCGGTACTCGGTGCCCTGTTCGGCCTCGGCCCGTGACGTGTACCGCGTCCTGCGCGCCACCAATCCCAGTCCGTACATGTATCTCGTGCGTATGCCGGTGGTCGACGGGGTCCCTGCGTCGGCCTCCTCGGGGCGGGAGCTTCCGCACACCACGGCCTTCGAGATCGTCGGGTCCTCGCCTGAGGCGCTCGTCACGGTGCAGGGACGTCACTGCGTCCTTCACCCGATCGCGGGCACCCGTCGACGCGGTGCGACACCCGAGGAGGACGTATCCCTCGCGGAGGAGCTGAGCGAAGACGTCAAGGAGCGCGCCGAGCACGTCATGCTCGTCGATCTTGCTCGCAACGATCTGGGACGGGTCTGCACACCCGGATCCGTGAGCGTCGTGGAATTCATGAGCGTGGAGCGCTACTCCCATGTCATGCATCTGGTCTCGACCGTCACGGGAGAACTGGCCGCCGACCGTGTCGCCTACGACGCCCTGGCAGCCACCTTCCCGGCCGGGACGCTGTCGGGTGCGCCCAAGCCCCGGGCGATGGCCATCATCGACGAGCTCGAGCCCCTGCGCCGAGGCCTGTACGGCGGCTGCGTCGGCTACTTCGACTTCGCCGGCAACCTGGATGCCGCCATCGCGATTCGCACGGCCCTCATCAAGAACGGCGTGGCGCACGTGCAGGCGGGAGCGGGAATCGTCGCCGACTCCGTCCCGCAGTCCGAGGCCGACGAGTGCTCGACCAAGGCGGCAGCGGTCCTGCGGGCCGTGGCAGCCGCGGAGACGCTGTCGAGTCGCGCGTGACCCGCCTCTCGCCAGCTCGTGCCTACGTCGCGGCTCTCGTGCTGATGACGGCGGCGATCGTCGGAACGATCATCGCCACCGGTCTGCCGTGGCTCGTCCTCGCGGTCGTGCTCGGTGTTGTGGCGACCCGCGGCTGGGGTCGAACGGCAATCGGGGTGCTCATCAGCGCGGCAGGGGTCGGGTCGCTGCTGGCATGTGTCCTCGGCTCGATCCCCGGGTCCCCGGTCATAGGAACGGCGAGCGGCGCCCTGCTGGCCATCGTCGGGGCCTGGACGGCTGTCTCAGGTCGATCGTGGCCGGCCATGGGCACCCGATACGACGCCGGACGCTCGCCCTCGCCCCGAGCCCGCGCGCTGAGCGCGTGGGAGGCGCAGGATCGCGGCATTGATCCGACCGCGGACGCATCTGATTGAATGAGGGCATGTCCTCGCAGCCCTCCACCAGCGTTCCCCACGATGACCACGGGTCCACTCCGGCAGCATGGACGACCGTCATCATCATCACCATCGCCTTCATCCTCGGCACGCTGGCGATCATGTTCGGCAACTGGCCGCTGTTCTGGGGCAGTGCCGCGCTCGTGGTAGTCGGCGGCGTTGTCGGCCTGATCATGTCGAAGGCCGGGCTGGGCAAGAAGCGCCACTAGGCACCCCGGACGCTGAACGGCGCTCGCTTACCGGATCCTGACATGGCGCGAACGGGGTCCGTACCGCGTGGCGGCGCCGTGGGTCGTCCATCTGACACGCTTGCGCCGTGACCTCCGACTCCGCCCGCGGACTCGTCCTGATCGTGGAGGACGAGCGCGCTATCTCCGACCTGCTGAGGCTCTACGTGACCCGCGAGGGTTTCGGAGTGCACGTTGCGACGGACGGCCAGTCGGCGCTCGCGGCCGCACGCACGCTGCATCCGGTCGCCATCGTGCTCGATGTCGGGCTGCCGGTCATGGACGGCACTGAGGTGTGCCGGGTGCTCCGGGGTGAGGGCAACTGGGTGCCGATCCTGTTCTGCACGGCGCGTGACGACGAGGTCGATCGTGTGCTGGGGCTGGAGCTCGGCGCGGACGACTACATCACCAAGCCGTTCAGCCCCCGTGAGGTCGTCGCCCGGATCAAGTCAGTTGTGCGTCGGTCCTCACTGGTCGCCCTCGATGAAGCCCCGCTCGTCCTCGGTCCCGTCGAGGTCGACATCGTGAGCAGGCGTGTCACGGTGTCCGGCGAGCCTGTCCCGCTCACGGCCACGGAGTTCGACCTTCTGGCCCATCTGATGCAGCACCCGGGACGGGTCTTCTCGCGCGAGCAGCTGCTGTCGGAGGTCTGGGGATACGCCGCCGTGGTCGGCACGCGAACGGTCGATGTCCATGTCGCCCAGGTTCGCGCGAAGCTCGGTGATGCGAGTCCGATCCGCACGGTGCGCGGAGTGGGCTATTCCGCCGAGAGCCCGGACGCCACGTGAGCACTCCACCGACGCAGGTCCCGCATGGGCGCATAAGCCTCGTGACGCGCACCGTGCTCTTGGTGTCGGCCATCGCCACCATCGCAGCCATCGTGGCCGGTCTCGCGTCGTATCCTCTCGTGCGCAGCGCCGCGGAGCAGCAGACTCGCGCGGACCTCGTGCGGCTCGCCGACCTGACGCAGGCGGCGCTCGACCGGGGCGACATGGGACGCAGCGACCAGCCGCTGCCCCGTCGCCTGATCGCCGCCCTCGAGGCCGAGGAGATCACCGGCTACGTGGTAGTGCCTGGGGGAGCCGCCCCACCCGGGGTGTCCGAGTCCCAGCTGGCCGACCTGCTGGGCGGGGAGTCGATCTCCGCGAACGGTGAAACTCCCACGGGCCAGATCCTCGTCGAGGGACGTCCCCTGCTGTTCGGCGGCGCGGTCATCCTCGAGCAGCCGCTCACCGTCGTCGGCGTGCAGACCATCGACGCCGTGCGCCGGCTCGTGGCGGGTCTGATCGTGGGCCTGCTGATCGCCGTGCCGATCGGGTACTGGGCCGCGCGGCGCCTGATCCGCCCGTTGCGCGCCGCGCGTGACGCCGCGAACCAGATGGCAGCGGGCTCGCGCGACGTGACCCTGGTTCCCGAGGGACCCGTGGAGATCGCCGACATCGCCGACAGCCTCAACCATCTCAACAGCGCCCTGGTGATCTCGGAGGGACGACAGCGGGAGTTCCTGCTGTCGGTCTCCCACGAGCTGCGCACGCCGCTCACTGCGGTCAAGGGCTATGCGGAGGCCCTTGCCGACGGAGTGATCGAGGGCGAGGACGTCGCCCGAACGGGGGCTACCGTCGCACTGGAGGCGGCTCGACTCGACCGGCTGGTCACCGACCTGCTCGACCTCGCCCGGCTCGGGGCGGTCGACTTCCACATCGACCCCGTCGAGGTCGACCTCGTCGAGATCGGGCAGGACGCCGCAGAGGTGTGGCAGGCACGCGCGGAGCGCGACGGGGTAGTGGCCCGCGTCGAGCTGCCCGCGCATCCGCTGATCGTGCAGACCGACGCCATGCGCGTGCGTCAGATCATCGACAATCTCGCGGAGAACGCCCTACGGGTCTCGCCGCCGGACTCCGTGATGGTCCTGGCCATTCGAATGCAGGGCGAGGACGCCATCGTGGAGGTGCGCGACTCCGGGCCCGGCCTGACCGACGAGGACCGTGCCGTGGCCTTCGAGCCGGGTGCCCTGCACGAGCGCTACCGCGGAGTCAGGCCGGTGGGCACCGGCATCGGACTCGCCCTCGTCGGCCGCCTGGCCGCCGGCCTGGGAGGCTGGGCTGAAGTAGGGGCGGCCGAGGAGGGTGGCGCGCGCTTCACCGTGCACCTGCCCGTCGCGAACCGCATTCAGCCGGGGCCGGCGGCGTAGGCTGCGTCTATGCCGGATTCCGTGGCGGTCGTGGCGCACGAGACCGATCAGCGGCCCGCCGTTGCCTCCTATGTCGATGCTCGCCCGCGCGCTCGGCGGATGGTCGGACCCTTGGCGACCCTGGGCGGAGCGGTAGTCGCCCTCGGCTATCTGGCAGCCGTCGACCCGAGCGAGCCCGGCCACTATCCGCTGTGCCCGACCCAGTTCTTCCTCGGCGTCGACTGTCCCGGGTGCGGGATGCTCCGCGGAACGCATGCCCTGCTCCAGGGGGACCTGCCCCGCGCCCTCGACCACAACGTCCTGCTCGTCGTCCTGGTGCCCCTCGCGGTGGTGCTCTGGCTGCGGTGGGCAGGACGCGCATGGCGGGGCGTCACCCCGGCCGTCAGTGCGCGCGCGTGGCGCGTGCGCACAGTCGTCACGGTTGTCGCGTTCGCCGCACTGCTGGTGTTCGGCGTGATCCGCAACCTCGTTCCGTATCTCGGATCGGGCATCGGGTAGATATCTCGGGTCGGCTGGAGACGTCGGATCGGGCATCGGGCAGGTCGACGTGCGACCGGCGCGAGCAGCTCTGCGTCGAGGGCACCGGCAGGCGGGATCCAGTCGCCTGACTACGCTGGCTCTGTGAGCGTGCTGGACGACATCGTCGAAGGCGTGCGCATCGACGTCGCCGAACGCATGGCACTGGTGCCGCTCGATGAACTCAAGGAGCGTGCGGCTTCCGTCCGTCAGGCCCAGGACGTCACGGCGATCCTGCGCGGTGAGGACGTATGCGTGATCGCGGAGGTCAAGCGCTCCAGTCCCAGCAAGGGCACTCTCGCGGAGATCGCCGATCCTGCCGCCCTCGCGCGGGAGTACGAGGCAGGTGGTGCGCACTGCATCAGCGTGCTGACAGAACAGCGCAGGTTCGGCGGCTCGCTCGCCGATCTCGCTGCCGTCCGCGCCTCTGTCGACATCCCTGTGCTGCGCAAGGACTTCATCGTCACGAGCTACCAGCTGTGGGAGGCCAAGGCCTACGGAGCCGACGTCGTCCTCCTCATCGTCGCGGCCTTGGAGCAGGAGGCTCTCGTCAGCCTGATCGAGCGCACGCGCAGTCTTGGACTGACTCCGCTCGTTGAGGTCCACGACGAACCGGAGGTCGCGCGTGCCCTCGACGCCGGGGCCACTGTCATCGGAGTCAATGCACGCAACCTGAAAACCCTCGAGGTCGACCGAGGCACCTTCGCCCGGCTCGCTCCGATCATCCCGGACTCGGTCGTGCGGATCGCCGAGTCAGGGGTGCGCGACGCCCACGACCTCATCGTGTACGCCGAGGCCGGAGCGGACGCCGTGCTCGTCGGTGAGAGCCTGGTCACCGGCAAGGACCCGCGTGCCGCCGTCCATGACCTGGTCACCGCTGGGGCCCATCCGGCTCTGCGTCACGGCCGCCACTGATCAGCTCCCGACGATTGGACGACTCGTGACACTCCTCGACGCTCCTGCAGGCCACTTCGGTCCCTACGGCGGGCGCTTCGTGCCGGAGGCGCTGACCGCGGCCCTCGACGAGTTGGATGCTGCCTTCGAGGCCGCTCTGGTCGATCCCGCCTTCGAGGCTGAGCTCAGCGAGCTCGAGCGCTCCTATACCGGCAGGCCGAGCCCCCTGACGCTGGCGCGCCGCTTCTCAACCGAGTGCGGTGGCGCGCGCGTGTACCTCAAGCGGGAGGATCTCAACCACACCGGATCGCACAAGATCAA
>JBIIJX010000231.1:0-3705 GCA_044233495.1 Candidatus Nanopelagicales bacterium | reverse complement strand
CATGGGCAAGCAGCGCGTGATCGCCGAGACGGGCGCTGGGCAGCACGGTGTCGCCACCGCGACCGCTGCGGCGCTGATGGGCCTGGAGTGCACGGTCTACATGGGCGAGGAGGACACCCGCCGACAGGCGTTGAATGTGGCTCGCATGCGGCTCCTCGGAGCCGAGGTAGTGCCCGTGACGGCCGGCAGCCGCACGCTCAAGGACGCGATCAATGAGGCCATGCGCGACTGGGTGACCACGGTCGACCGCACGCACTACGTGCTCGGCACCGTCACCGGGCCCGCGCCCTTCCCGCGCATGGTTCGCCACTTCCACGAGGTCATCGGGCGCGAGGCGCGCGAGCAGATCCTCGCGGCCGAGGGCCGCCTCCCTGACGCCGTTGTCGCGTGTGTCGGAGGGGGATCGAACGCCATCGGCCTATTCAGTGCCTTCCTCGACGATTCCGAGGTGCTCGTGCGCGGATACGAGGCCGGTGGCGACGGCGTCGAGACCGGCAGGCACGCCTCGCGCTTCGCGGCGGGCAGCCCGGGCGTGCTGCACGGGGCCCGCACCTACGTCATGCAGGACGAGTGGGGCCAGACCATGCCCTCGCACTCCATCTCCGCGGGTCTGGACTACCCGGGAGTGGGGCCGGAGCACGCGTGGCTGCACGACACCGGCCGAGCGGTGTACGAGCCGGTCGACGACGCCGAGGCGATGGCCGCATTCGAGGTCCTGTGCCGCACCGAGGGGATCATCCCTGCGATCGAGACAGCCCACGGACTCGCGGGTGCGATGCGCCTCGGCCGCGAGCTCGGCCCCGACGCCGTCATCATCGTCAACCTCTCCGGGCGCGGCGACAAGGACGTCGCGACGGCAGCCGAGTGGTTCCGCCTCGCCGGGAGCGAGGACGTGGCTTCGGGCGAGCGCCCGTGAGCGACGGTCTCGCGCAGGTCTTCGCCCGGACGCGAGCAGAGGGACGGGCGGCCCTGATCGGTTACCTGCCGGCCGGCTTCCCGACCGCTGAGCAGTCAGTCGAGCTCATCCGGGCCATGGCCGAGGGCGGCGTCGACATCGTCGAAGTGGGCCTGCCCTACTCGGACCCGCTCATGGACGGACCCGACATCCAGTCGGCCGTCGAGCTCGCCCTTCGCGGTGCAACCAACACGGACACCGTCCTCGACGTCGTGCGGCAGGTGAGCGAAGCCGGCATCACGGCGGTCGTCATGACGTACTGGAACCCGATCGAGCGGTACGGAGTCGAGCGTTTCGCCGAGCGGCTGCACGAGGCAGGAGGCCACGGCGTGATCACGCCGGACCTCACGCCGGAGGAGGCGCAGCCGTGGATCGATGCGACGGCTGCACGCGGACTCGATCGAATCTTCCTCGTGGCTCCGTCGTCGACCGATGAGCGGATCGGTCAGGTGGCCGCAGTGACATCTGGCTTCCTCTATGCCGCGTCGACCATGGGAGTGACCGGAGCACGCACGCAGGTCAGTTCGGCCGCCCCGGAACTCGTGCGACGCGCGCGCGAGCAGACGGACCTCCCGATCTGCGTCGGGCTGGGCGTCTCGACCGGCCCCCAGGCGGCAGAGGTTGCTGGCTATGCAGACGGCGTGATCGTGGGGTCCGCCTTCGTGCGGCGCATCCTGCAGGCCGAGACACCAGCCGAGGCCAGGGACCGGGTGCGGGCCCTGGCAGCGGAACTGGCAGGGGGCGTTCGCGCAGGGGAGTAGCCCTCGCTTACGGTGTGCGCAGTGGAGAGGGAGATCGGGCTATGAGCGAGTCAGGTAAGAACCGTCGAGATCGTGCGGCCGCTGCACGTGAGGCTGCGCAGGCGGATGAGCGCCGCCGTGAGCGCACCGTGCGCATCATCGGCGCGGTCACGGTCGTCGTCGTGGTTGTCGGCATCATCGCCGTGGCACTCGTGGCCCGCGGCTCCTCGGAGTCGACGGTGGCCGGAGAGCCGACCGTGGTCGAGGGTGCCGCCCTTCCCGCGGGCGTGCTCGGCCCGGACTCGGAGCACCCGTACGGCGTGCCCTACGGATCAGCCGGAGCCGATGCGCCGGTGCTGGAGATCTGGGAGGACTTCCAGTGCCCTGCGTGCGGTGCTGTTGAGGCCGCCAACGGCGCAGGCATCGCTGCACTGGCTGACGAGGGTGCCGTCCAGCTGATCTGGCGTCCGGCGACCTTCCTCGACCGCGCGAACGAGGGAGGCGACCCGGCGGTCGCGAAGTCCTCGTCACGCGCCACCGCCGCCTGGGGTTGCGCGATCGATGCGGGCAAGACCAAGGAGTTCCACGACGCGGTCTACGCGAGCCAGCCGCAGGAGGAGGGCTCGGGCTGGACCGACGAGCAGTTCGTCGGCCTTGCCGAGCAGGTGGGCATCTCCGGTGCCGATCTGGAGACGTTCCGCACCTGCGTGGCCGACGGCACCTACCTGGACTGGGCGTCCAGCAGCGGTGCGACCTTCTCCACCGAGGGCATCCAGGGCACGCCCTTCGGCCTGCTCGACGGAGTCGAGGTGCCCACCCAGACTCTGGCCGAGGACGCGGCTCTCCGTGCGCTCGTCTCCGGCGGGAGAGCACCTGCGGAATCGGAAGCTCCCTGATCCCCGCGGGCATCCCCAGCCCCGAGGTCGGCGTCTGGTACCTCGGTCCCATTCCGCTGCGCGCGTACGCGCTGCTGATCATCGCCGGCATCGTCGTGGCGATCTGGTGGGGCAGTCGTCGGTACGAGGCGCGCGGCGGCGAGAAGGGGATGATCCTCGACATCGCCATCTGGGCTGTGCCCTTCGGCATCGTCGGCGGCCGCCTCTACCACGTCGTCACCGACTGGCAGCTGTACTTCGGGCCCGGAGGCACGGGCCTGGCAGGTGCCGTGCGCATCTGGGACGGCGGCCTCGGTATCTGGGGAGCAGTGGCGCTGGGCGCCCTGGGCGCCTGGATCGCCGCGCGACGGCACGGCGTCCTGCTCCCGCCGGTGGCCGACGCCATCGCGCCCGGCATCGCCCTGGCCCAAGCCATCGGGCGCTGGGGCAACTGGTTCAACTCCGAGCTCTTCGGTGCGCCGACGGACCTCCCCTGGGGCCTGGAGATCGCCGAGCGCTACCGCCCGGACGGATACGAGCAGTACGCGACATTCCACCCGACCTTCCTCTACGAGTCCCTCTGGCTCGTGCTCGTCGTGGTCGTCCTGGTCTGGGCCGACCGTCGCTTCCGCATGGGACACGGCCGGGTGTTCGCCCTGTACGTGCTGCTCTACACGCTGGGCCGCCTGTGGATCGAGGCACTGCGCATCGACTCGGCGAACACCATCCTGGGCCTGCGGGTGAACATCTGGATGTCGGTCCTGGTCGCGCTCGGGGCGCTCGTCTACCTCGTGCTCTCGGCCCGCAGCAGGCCCGGGCGTGAGGTGCACCTCCTGCGGCCCGGCGTCATCCGCCCGGTCGACGGGGCGCCTGCTGCGCCGACGGGCCCCGTCGGGTAGCCTCTGCACGTCGGGCCAACGTCGTCCCGTCACCTGCTGCTTCACCTCCGAGCACGTGACCTGCGATACGACGTCTGGAAGGCCCCATGTCCCGCTCACGCGATGCACGTTCCGGCGTGTTCACCTCCACCGCCCAGCCCGCTCCACAGGGTCTCTACGACGGCCTGAATGAGCACGACGCCTGCGGCGTCGCCTTCGTGGCGACCCTGACCGGGGTTCCCTCCCACGACATCGTC
>JBIIJX010000013.1:0-24643 GCA_044233495.1 Candidatus Nanopelagicales bacterium | reverse complement strand
AGGCGCTGACCGCGCTGCGCAACCTCGAACATCGCGGGGCGTCCGGCGCGGAGCCCGACACCGGTGACGGCGCCGGCATCCTGATCCAGGTTCCCGACGCCTACCTCCGCGATGTCGTCGACTTCGACCTGCCCGAGGCGGGTTCGTACGCCGCGGGCATCGGCTTCCTGCCGCTTGATCCGGCTGCAGTCGCCAGCGTGCGGGCGAAGGTCGACGACATCGCCCGACAGGAGGGTCTTCGCGTCCTCGGCTGGCGCGAGTGCCCCACCGATCCGGCACTGGTCGGTGCCAGCGCATTGACGACGATGCCTGCCTTCGAATACCTGTTCGTCGCCTCGGCGCATGTCGAGCTTGCGGGCCTTGAACTCGACCGCCGGGCATTCGCGCTCCGCAAGCGCATCGAGCGCGAGCTGGGTGTGTACTTCGCCTCACTGTCGTCGCGCACGATCGTCTACAAGGGCATGCTCACCACCGCGCAGCTGGAGCCCTTCTACCCCGAACTGTCCGATCCCCGACTCGCATCCGCGGTGGCCCTGGTGCACTCGCGCTTCTCCACCAACACATTCCCGTCCTGGGCCCTCGCACACCCCTACCGCTACATCTCGCACAACGGTGAGATCAACACCGTCAAGGGGAACCGCAACTGGATGACGGCACGGGAAGCGCTGCTCACGTCCGACGTCATCCCAGGCGACATCACGCGTCTCTTCCCGATCTGCACCCCGGGCGGTTCCGACTCCGCGTCGTTCGACGAGGTGCTCGAGCTCCTTCACCTCGCCGGCCGGGAGCTGCCCCATGCGGTGCTGATGATGATCCCCGAGGCATGGGAGAACAACCCGTCCATGGATCCGGCCCGTCGGGCCTTCTACGAGTTCCACGCCAACTTCATGGAGCCGTGGGACGGCCCCGCGAACGTCTGCTTCACGGACGGCACACAGATCGGGGCGGTCCTGGACCGCAACGGACTTCGGCCGGGCCGCTTCTGGGTCACCGATGACGGCCTCGTGATCCTCGGGTCCGAGACCGGGGTGCTCGACATCGATCCTGCGCGCATCGTGCGCAAGGGGCGGCTGCAGCCCGGTCACATGTTCCTCGTCGACACCGAGGCCGGGCGCATCATCGAGGATGCGGAGATCAAGGCACGACTGGCAGCCGAGAACCCCTACCAGCAGTGGCTCGATGCAGGACTCATCCATCTCGAGGACCTGCCCGAGCGGGAGCACATCGTCCACACCTCGGAGTCCGTGGCGCGCCGTCAGCAGACGTTCGGCTACACCGATGAGGAGCTGCGCATCATCCTCGAGCCCATGGCTCGCACGGGCGCCGAAGCCATCGGCTCCATGGGAACGGACACCCCGATCGCCGTGCTGTCCGATCGTCCGCGCCTTCTGTTCGACTACTTCGCGCAACTGTTCGCGCAGGTGACGAACCCGCCCCTCGACGCCATTCGAGAGGAGATCGTCACCTCCCTGGCAAGCATCATCGGTCCAGAGGGGAACCTGCTGGAGCCCACCCCCGAGCACTGCCGCCAGGTCGTGCTGCCGTTCCCCGTCATCGACAACGACGAGCTCTCCAAGGTCCTGCACATCAACCAGGACGGCCAGTTCTCCACGTTCGCGGGAGTCCGGGTCTCCGGCCTGTACCAGGTCGGTGGGGGAGGCGAGGCCCTCGAGCGTCGGCTCAAGGAGATCTTCAACGAGGTGGATGCTGTCATCAGGCAGGGCAAGCGATTCATCGTGCTCTCCGATCGTGACAGCGATGCCGTCCACGCGCCGATCCCGTCACTGCTGCTCACCGCCGCCGTCCACCACCACCTCGTGCGCACCAAGACGCGCACGATGGTCGGCCTGCTCGTGGAGGCGGGCGATGTGCGCGAGGTGCACCACGTCGCGCTCCTCATCGGCTATGGCGCCGCGGCCGTCAATCCGTACCTCGCCCTCGAGACCACCGAGGACCTCGCCCGGCGTGGCATTCTCGGTGACATCGCACCCGAGAAGGCGATGCGCAATGTGGTCAAGGCTCTCGGCAAGGGTCTGCTGAAGGTGATGTCCAAGATGGGCGTATCGACGGTGGCGTCCTATCGGGGTGCGCAGATCTTCGAGGCCGTCGGCCTGTCGTCGGACGTCGTCGATGCCTACTTCACGGGCACTGCCTCCAAGCTCGGGGGTGTCGGACTCGACGTCATCGCCGAGGAGGTCGCGCGGCGGCATCGCGTCGCGTACCCGCCCACGGGCATCTCGCCGGCACACCGCACGCTCGACATCGGCGGCGAGTACCAGTGGCGTCGTGAGGGTGAGCCGCACCTGTTCGACCCGGAGACGGTGTTCCGCCTGCAGCACTCCACTCGCAACAGGCGCTTCGACATCTTCCGTCAGTACTCGCAGCGCGTCGACGAGCAGTCAGAGCGGCTGATGACCCTTCGCGGACTGTTCCGCTTCAAGGAGGGTGTCCGCGAACCCGTGCCCCTCGACGAGGTTGAGCCTGTCTCGGACATCGTCAAGCGGTTCTCGACCGGCGCCATGTCCTACGGATCGATCTCGCAGGAGGCGCACGAGACCCTGGCCATTGCCATGAACCGGCTCGGCGCGAAGTCGAACACGGGTGAGGGAGGCGAGGATCCGGAGCGCTACGTGCCGCTGGCGAACGGCGACTCCAAGCGCTCGGCGATCAAGCAGGTGGCGTCTGGGCGGTTCGGCGTCACCAGCGAGTACCTCGTCAACAGCGATGACATCCAGATCAAGATGGCACAGGGGGCGAAGCCCGGCGAGGGTGGCCAGCTGCCCGGGCACAAGGTGTACCCATGGGTCGCCAAGACGCGGCATTCGACCCCGGGCGTGGGCCTGATCTCGCCGCCGCCGCACCATGACATCTACTCCATCGAGGATCTTGCACAGCTGATCCACGACCTGAAGAACGCCAACCCGCAGGCACGCATCCACGTCAAGCTCGTCTCCGAGGTCGGGGTCGGCACCGTGGCTGCGGGCGTTGCCAAGGCGCACGCTGACGTCGTGCTCATCTCCGGCCACGACGGTGGCACGGGTGCGTCGCCGCTGACGTCGTTGAAGCATGCAGGTGGTCCCTGGGAGCTCGGGCTCGCCGAGACCCAGCAGACCCTGCTGCTCAACGGCCTGCGCGACCGCGTCGTGGTGCAGACCGACGGCCAGCTCAAGACCGGGCGTGACGTCATCATTGCGGCTCTGCTCGGCGCAGAGGAGTTCGGCTTCGCGACGGCACCCCTGGTCGTCAGCGGCTGCATCATGATGAGGGTGTGCCACCTGGACACCTGCCCGGTGGGTGTCGCCACGCAGAATCCGGTGCTCCGTGAGAGGTTCAGCGGCCAGCCTGAGTTCGTCGAGACCTTCTTCGAGTACATCGCCGAGGAGGTGCGCGAGTTGCTGGCTTCTCTGGGATTCCGCACCCTCGAAGAGGCAGTCGGTCAGGTCGAACTGCTCGACACCGAGCGAGCGGTCGATCACTGGAAGGCCGCGGGACTGGATCTCACGCCGATCTTCCACGTGCCGGATCTGGAGCCCGGAACCGTGCGTCATCAGGCGGTCGCTCAGGAGCACGGCCTCGACCAGGCGCTCGATCAGGAGCTGATCGCCCTGTGCGGTCCGGCACTCGAACGGGGAGAGCCCGTGCGTGCTCAGCTGGCGATCCGCAACGTGCACCGCACCGTGGGCACCATGCTGGGCTCTGAGGTCACGCGTCGTCACGGCGGAAGAGGCCTTCCGGACGGAACCATCGACCTCACCTTCGTGGGGTCAGCGGGGCAGTCGCTGGGCGCCTTCCTGCCGGCAGGCATCACGCTGCGTCTGGAGGGTGATGCGAACGACTACGTCGGAAAGGGCCTCTCGGGGGGACGCATCGTGGTGCGCCCTCATCGCGACGCGACTCTGGTTGCAGAGGAGAACATCATCGCGGGCAACGTGATCGGCTACGGCGCCACGAGCGGTGAGCTGTTCCTGCGCGGCCGCGTCGGCGAGCGGTTCTGTGTCCGCAACTCCGGCGCTACGGCCGTCGTCGAGGGGGTGGGGGATCACGCACTGGAGTACATGACCGGTGGCGTCGCCGTCATCCTGGGGCCGACGGGACGGAACCTCGGAGCAGGAATGTCAGGTGGACGTGCCTTCGTCCTCGACCTGGACAGCGAGCGGGTCAATCGCGAGATGGTCGACCTCGAGCAGCCCTCCGCCGAGGACCTGGACCGACTCCACGGCCTGCTGCGCGACCACGCCGAGGAGACCGGGTCGACGGTCGCCTCGGAACTGCTGGCCGACTGGCCCGCGTCGGCTTCGAGATTCACCCTCGTCATGCCGCGCGACTACAAGCGAGTGCTGCTGCTGGCCGCAGAGGCGGAGGAGAAGGGCATGGACCCGATGGTCGCGATCATGGGAGGCGTCAATGGCTGATCCGCGTGGGTTCCTGTCCACCGAGCGAGAGCTGCCGAGCCGGCGCCCGGTCGACCTGCGCCTCCAGGACTGGCGTGAGGTCTACGAGGAGTTCGACGGTGCGCGCCTGGAGAAGCAGGCGGGCCGCTGCATGGACTGCGGCATCCCGTTCTGCCACAACGGGTGCCCGTTGGGCAATCTGATTCCGGAGTGGAACGATCTTGTGTGGTCCGGTGACTGGCACGACGCCAGCGAGCGTCTGCATGCCACCAACAACTTCCCGGAGTTCACGGGGCGACTCTGCCCGGCGCCGTGCGAGGCCGCGTGCGTGCTGGGCATCAACGCCGACCCGGTCACGATCAAGCAGGTCGAGGTGTCGATCATCGATCGGGCGTGGGACGAGGGCTGGGTGACCCCGCAGCCCCCGGATCGGCTCAGCGGTCGCACAGTCGCCGTGATCGGCTCAGGGCCCGCGGGACTCGCCGCGGCACAGCAGCTGGTGCGGGCCGGGCACACGGTGGCCGTGTACGAGCGAGCTGACCGGATCGGTGGACTGCTGCGGTATGGCATTCCCGAGTTCAAGATGGAGAAGCGCCACCTTGATCGGCGGTTGGCGCAGATGGAGGCCGAGGGGGTGAAGTTCCGCCCGGGGGTGGAGATCGGCATCGACGTGACGGGAGCGGACCTTCGGCAGCGCTACGACGCGGTCGTGGTGGCGATCGGGGCCACCAATTGGCGCGACCTTGACGTCCCCGGTCGCGAGCTGGCGGGCGTCTACCAGGCCATGGAGTACCTGCCGCTCGCGAACCGCGTGCAGGAGGGCGACCTCGTCCAGTCCCCGATCGACGTCGCTGGCAAGCACGTGGTCATCATTGGCGGCGGCGACACGGGTGCGGACTGCCTGGGCACCGCTCACCGCCAGGGCGCTGCCTCGGTGACGCAGCTGGAGATCCTGCCCACGCCCCCGGCACAGCGTCCGGACTCCCAGCCTTGGCCCACGTACCCCATGACCTACCGGGTCTCCAGTGCGCACGAGGAGGGCGGCGAGCGGATGTTCGCCGTCTCCACGGAGCAGTTCCTCGACGACGGCAGCGGTCGGGTGCGGGCGCTGCGTCTGGTGGAGGTGGAGGCCCACGACGGCGGATTCCGTCCCGTCGAGGGCTCGACCCGCGAGATTCCTGCGGACTTCGTGTTCCTCGCGATGGGGTTCACGGGCCCCGAGGCCGACGGGCTCGCCGACCAGCTGGAACTGGCGGTCAACGACCGCGGAGCCATCACCCGGAACGCCGACTACTCGACAGAGGTGCCGGGGGTGTTCGTCGCGGGAGACGCCGGTCGGGGGCAGTCGCTGATCGTCTGGGCCATCGCCGAGGGCCGTGCTGCCGCTGCGAGCGTCGACTCGTTCCTGATGGGGGCCACCAATCTGCCGTCGCCGATTCCCGCCACGGCTCGTCCGCTGCTGGTCTGACCTCCCGCGTCCTGCAATCGTTTACGGGTAGGCTGCGGGCCATGCGTCGCGCGAAGATCGTCGCCACCCTCGGGCCTGCCACGAGCACTCCCGAGGCCATCACCCGGCTCGTGGAGGCGGGAATGGACGTCGCGCGTCTGAATCTGTCCCACGGCAAGCATGCCGATCACGAGGTCGTCTACGGGCATGTGCGTGCTGCGGCTGATGCCATCGGTCGCGGCGTGGGCATCCTCGTCGACCTGCAGGGGCCCAAGATCCGGCTCGGCACCTTCGCGTCCGGTCCCGTCCTGCTCGCGCCGGGAGATGAGTTCATCGTCACCACCGAGTCGGTGCCGGGCGACCGCGCGATGGTCTCGACCACGCATGTGGGCCTCCCTGACGACGTCACACCCGGTGACCTCGTCCTGGTCGACGACGGCCGCATCGAACTGCGTGTGACCAAGGTCGACGGCCCGCGAGTGCACACCGAGGTCATCGAGGGTGGGCGGGTCTCCGACAACAAGGGGTTCAACCTGCCCGGAGTGGCGGTGAGCGTGCCGGCCCTGTCTGACAAGGACAAGGACGACCTGAGGTGGGCGTTGCGCACCGGTGCCGACATGATCGCGCTGTCGTTCGTGCGCTCGGCGGCCGACATCGTCGATGTGCACGCGATCATGGACGAGGAGGGCGTGCGCCTTCCGGTGCTGGCCAAAGTCGAGAAGCCGCAGGCCATCGAGAACCTCGAGGAGATCATCGCGGCGTTCGACGGGGTGATGGTGGCGCGGGGCGATCTCGGCGTCGAACTCCCGCTGGAGGCCGTGCCGCTCGTGCAGAAGCGAGCGATCCAGCTGTGCCGCGAGGCCGCGAAGCCGGTGATCGTGGCCACGCAGATGCTCGACTCCATGGCCGTGGCCACGAGGCCGACCAGGGCGGAGGCGAGTGACGTCGCCAACGCGGTGCTCGACGGTGCCGATGCCCTGATGCTCTCGGGGGAGACGAGTGTCGGAGACCACCCGAGCCTGGTGGTCGAGACGATGTCGCGGATCATCGAGCACGTCGAGACGTGGGCCCTGCACCAGCTGCCGCCACTCTCCGACCCGTGGACGGGCTCCACAGCGCGGGCCCTCACGCATGCAGCGGTCGGGGTCGCGGAGGGCGTTGATGCCACGCATCTCATCGCGTTCACCGAGACGGGATCCTCGGCACGGCTGATCGCCCGCTGGCGCAGTCGCACACCGTTGCTTGCCTTCACGCCCAATCCGCGCACCCGCAGCATGCTCTCGCTCGTCTGGGGCGTGGAGACGTTCCTGGTGCCCCAGGTCAAGCACACCGATGACATGGTCGTCCAGGTCGACAAGGGCCTGCTCGACATCGGTCGGGCGACTTACGGAGACCGTGTCGTGATCGTCGCCGGCGTGCCCCCGGGGGTGCCCGGCACCACGAACGGCATGCGCGTGCACAAGATCGGCAATGCCGGTCCCGCCTCCGGCGTCTGAGTCCCCCCCTCCAGATTTCATCCGCTTCCCGGATCAATTCGGCATACCGCGGGCAGGATGTCCGTTTCGTTGGCGAATTGATCCGGGAAGCGGATGAAATCTGCGGGGCGCGCGTGGGGTAGGGTTACGGCGATCGACATCCTTTAAGCCCGTCCAGCGAGGCGGGGAAGGGGGTCCTGATGGATTCTGACGCCTCGGCGCGCGCGCACGTCGTCCTCGACGACGCCGATATCAGTCGGGCGATCCGCCGCATCGCCCACGAGATCGTCGAGAAGGCCCGCGGCTCCCAGTCCCTCATCCTGCTCGGCATTCCCACCCGGGGCGTCGCCCTCGCCGGACGCATCGCCGCTGCCATCGCCTCGATCGAGGACACCGAGGTGCCCGTCGGGTCCCTCGACATCACGCTCTACCGAGACGACCTCCGACTGCGTCCGGCCCGAGCGCTGGAGCCCACGTCGATCCCCGCCGAGGGCATCGACGACAAGGTGGTCATCCTGGTCGACGACGTGCTCTTCTCGGGGCGCACTGTGCGTGCCGCCCTCGATGCGCTCAACGATGTGGGGCGTCCTGCTGCCGTTCAGCTGGCCGTGCTCGTCGATCGCGGCCATCGGCAGCTGCCGATCCGACCGGACTACGTCGGCAAGAACCTGCCGACTTCGCCGGCCGAGGATGTCCGGGTCGAGGTGGCCGAGATCGACGGTGCAGACCGCGTGACGATCCTCGGGAAGGCGTCGTCGTGAAGCACCTTCTCTCTGCAGCGGACCTCTCCCGCGATGATGCCGTGCTCATCCTCGACACTGCTGCAGAGCTCGCATCCCTCACCGACAGATCGGTGAAGAAGCTGCCGACCCTGCGGGGACGCACGGTGGTCAATCTCTTCTTCGAGGACTCCACCAGGACACGAATCTCCTTCGAACTCGCGGCCAAGCGGCTCTCGGCCGACGTCATCAACTTCGCGGCGAAGGGCTCTTCGGTGTCGAAGGGCGAGAGCCTGAAGGACACCGCCCTGACCCTCGAGGCCATGGGTGCCGACGCCGTCGTGATCCGGCATGAGGCGAGTGGGGCGCCCCACCGGCTCGCGACGTCCGGTTGGATCCAGGGCTCGGTCGTCAATGCCGGCGATGGCACCCACGAGCATCCGACCCAGGCCCTGCTCGACGCCTTCACCCTGCGCCGGCACCTGCGTGACGGATCCGGCGACCTCGCCGGCGTGCGTGTGGCGATTGTCGGCGACATCCTGCACAGTCGGGTCGCGCGGTCCAACGTGCTGCTGCTTCGGACTCTCGGCGCCGATGTCACGCTCGTGGCTCCGCCGACCCTCATGCCCCTCGGCGTGGAGCAGTGGCCGTGCCAGATGTCGTACCACATCGACGAGGTGCTTCCTGACGTCGACGCAGTGATGATGCTGCGCGTGCAGGCCGAGCGCATGCAGGCCGCCTACTTCCCCTCCGCACTGGAGTACTCGCGACTGTTCGGGCTCGACGCTGCGCGCATGGCGCGTCTGCCTGAGCACGCGATCGTCATGCATCCCGGCCCGATGAACAGGGGCATGGAGATCAGCGCGGATGTCGCGGATTCGCCTCGGGCAGTCATGGTCGAGCAGGTGGCCAATGGCGTCAGCGTCCGCATGGCCGTGCTCTACCTGCTACTCGGCGGACGACAGGAGGAGACCCCATGACCCTGGTCCTGCGCGGTGCCCGGCCCTACGGCGAGGACGCCGTCGACATCGTGATCGCCGACGGGGTGATCGTCGATCTCGCCACCCCGGGCACCGGCGACGGCGAGATCATCGACGCAGACGGACTCGTTGCGCTGCCGGGCTTCGTGGACCTGCACACGCATCTGCGCGAGCCCGGGCGCGAGGACGCCGAGACGGTTCTCTCCGGGTCGCAAGCAGCGGCACTGGGGGGCTTCACCTGCGTTCACGCCATGGCGAACACCAGTCCCGTGGCCGACACGGCAGGTGTCGTCGAGCAGGTGTGGCGACTGGGCCAGGAGGCGGGTCTCGTCGATGTGCGCCCGGTCGGCGCTGTGACGGTCGGGCTCGCGGGTGAGCGAATGGCCGAGCTCGGCGCCATGGCCGGCAGTGCGGCCGGGGTACGCGTGTTCAGCGACGATGGCAAGTGCGTGCACGATGCCGTGCTGATGCGGCGAGCCCTGGAGTACGTCAAGGCCTTCGATGGTGTCGTTGCCCAGCACGCCCAGGAGCCACGACTCACCGAGCACGCGCAGATGAACGAGAGCGAGTTGTCCGGCCGGCTGGGACTGGCGGGGTGGCCGGCGGTCGCGGAGGAGGCGATCATCGCGCGGGATGTCCTGCTTGCCCAGCACGTCGGCTCGCGGGTCCACATCTGCCACGTGTCGACCGCCGGATCAGTGGAGATCGTCCGCTGGGCGAAGTCGCGGGGCATCGAGGTCACAGCGGAGGTGACTCCGCACCATCTCGTGCTCACCGAGGAACTGGTCGCCACCTACGACCCGGTCTACAAGGTCAACCCTCCGCTGCGCACCGCCGCCGACGTCGAGGCGCTGCGCACCGCGCTCGCCGACGGCACCATCGACATCATCGCCACCGATCACGCGCCGCATCCGCACGAGGACAAGGACTGCGAGTGGGCTGCGGCAGCCATGGGGATGCTGGGGCTGGAGACTGCATTCGGCGTCGCCATGGAGACGATGGTGGCCCCGGGGCTGCTGTCCTGGCGTGAGCTGGCCCAGCGGATGTCCGTGGCGCCTGCCCGAATCGGCCGCGTCCGCACCCAGGGTCACGACCTCGTGCCGGGGGCCGTCGCCAACATCGCCGTCGTCGATCCCACGGCCACGTACGTCGTCGACCCCAAGCGCCTGTCCTCCAAGAGCCGCAACACTCCCTACGGCGGACGGGCGCTCCCCGGACGCGTCATCCACACGATCTATGCGGGTACGCCGACGGTGCTGGACGGTGCCCTGGCATGAGTGTCGCGCTGTCCGGAGCAGTGATGATGGAGGAGTACGTCGAGCAGGCCCAGGTAACCGACTGGCCCCAGCGGCTGATCCTTGTCGGGGTCGTCCTCGCGGTCATCGCGCTGGCACTGTGGGCCATGCGGCGCGGATGGCGGTCGCGCCAGCTCCGGCAGCAGGACATCCCTGCTCCGATGGACGTCCCCCCGCAGCAGTGGCAGCTGGGAGAGTCGGTACCGGGCCTGTTCGCGGGCACCGGCATGAGCGGCGATTGGATGAATCGCATCGCCGTCCACGACCTCGGCGTCCGGAGTCGAGCCCGGCTGTCCTGGGGGGGCGATGGGATCTTCCTCGAGCGCGAGGGAGCTCGCAGCGTCGTGATACCCGGGGGTGCCGTCGAGGGGGTCCGAGCGGACCGCGGGGTCGCGGGCACGGTGCGCGCCAAGGACAGCATGGTCGTGATCACCTGGCGTCTGGGCGATCGCCTGGTCGACACCGGCTTCCGGGCGGATGCATCGCCCGACCACACCACTGTGTTGGATGGCCTCATGGCCGCATTCCCGACAGGAGTCCGATGACCAGCCCCCGTTCGGAGCGTCCCTGGCTGCCTGCCGTACTCGTCCTCGAGGACGGCCGCACCATGCACGGAGACGCCTACGGTGCCGTGGGCACCACGTTCGGTGAGGCCGTGTTCTCCACGGGAATGAGCGGCTACCAGGAGACCCTGACCGACCCGTCGTACCGACGGCAGGTGGTCGTCATGACGGCACCGCACATCGGCAACACCGGTATGAACGACGAAGACGGTGAATCCCGGCGCATCTGGGTCGCCGGCTACGTCGTCCGCGATCCCTCGCGCATCACGTCCAGCTGGCGTGCGAGGCGCAGCCTCGAAGACGACCTGGTCGACCAGGGGATCGTCGGGATCAGCGGCATCGACACCCGTGCGCTGACTCGTCACCTCCGTGAGCGCGGTGCGATGCGCGTGGGCATCTTCAGCGGCTCAGACGCCGAGCGCGGTGCAGACGAACTGCTGGCGCAGGTGCAGGCAAGCCCGGCCATGGCCGGGGCCGACCTCACCGGTGACGTCACGACGAGTGAGCCATATGTGGTGCCGGCCATCGGCGAGCGACGGTTCACGGTTGTGGCAGTGGACCTGGGCATCAAGGCGATGACCCCGCATCAGATGGCTCTTCGAGGCATGGAGGTGCACGTGGTCCCGGCTGCCTGGGGCGTCGACCAGGTGCTCGCACTCCAGCCGGACGGGGTGTTCTTCTCAAACGGACCGGGTGATCCCGCGACCGCCGACGACGCGGTGGCGGTGATGCGCGAACTGCTGGCACGACGGGTTCCCGTGTTCGGCATCTGCTTCGGCAACCAGGTGCTCGGCCGCGCCCTCGGTCTGGGCACGTACAAGCTGCGCTACGGACACCGAGGCATCAACCAGCCGGTCATGGATCTCGCGACACGACGCGTGGAGGTCACGGCCCACAACCACGGATTCGCGGTGGATGCACCTCGTGATGGGGAGTTCGACACGCCGTACGGGCGCGCCGTCGTCAGCCATGTGTGCTTGAACGACGACGTCGTGGAGGGCCTTCGGTGCCTCGACGCACCGGCCTTCAGCGTCCAGTACCACCCGGAGGCGGCCGCCGGACCCCACGACGCCGACTACCTGTTCGATGAGTTCGCCACGCTGATGGCGCGTGCACGGGAAGGACGGAGCGTCTGATGCCGCGCCGCGAAGACATCCGGTCCGTGATGGTGATCGGCTCTGGTCCGATCGTCATCGGACAGGCCTGTGAGTTCGACTACTCCGGCACGCAAGCCTGTCGAGTTCTGCGTGCCGAGGGTCTGCGTGTCGTCCTCGTGAACTCCAACCCGGCCACGATCATGACCGACCCCGAGTTCAGCGACGCCACGTACATCGAGCCCATCACGCCGGAGTTCGTCGAGCGCATCATCGCCAAGGAGCGCCCCGATGCGCTCCTGCCCACCCTCGGTGGCCAGACGGCCCTGAACACCGCGATGGCGCTGCACCGCAACGGCGTCCTGGAGAAGTACGGCGTCGAGCTGATCGGCGCCGATGTTGGCGCCATCGAGCGCGGGGAGAACCGCGAGCTGTTCCGCGGCATCGTCCAGCAGGTGGGAGCGGAGAGTGCGCGCTCGGCTGTCTGCCACACGCTCGACGAGTGCCTCGCCGCCGTCGGCGACCTCGGCTACCCGGTCGTCGTTCGCCCTTCCTTCACGATGGGCGGCGCCGGTTCCGGTATCGCCTACGACGAGGTCGACCTGCGTCGAATTGCGGGCGCCGGGCTTCAGGCGAGTCCGACCTCGGAGGTGCTCCTGGAGGAGTCGATCATCGGCTGGAAGGAGTACGAGCTCGAGCTGATGCGGGATCGGCATGACAACGTCGTGGTGGTGTGTTCCATCGAGAATCTCGATCCCATGGGCGTGCACACCGGTGACTCCATCACGGTGGCTCCTGCGCTCACTCTCACCGATCGGGAGTACCAGCGCCTGCGTGATGTCGGCATCGACATCATCAGGGCTGTCGGGGTCGACACCGGCGGCTGCAACATCCAGTTCGCTGTGAATCCCGATGATGGCCGGCTCATCGTCATCGAGATGAATCCCCGGGTGTCGCGCTCGTCGGCCCTTGCGTCCAAGGCAACCGGCTTCCCGATCGCGAAGATCGCCGCACGACTGGCCATTGGCTACACGCTCGACGAGATCCCCAACGACATCACGCAGGAGACCCCCGCCTCATTCGAGCCAACCCTCGACTACGTCGTGGTCAAGGCTCCGCGATTCGCGTTCGAGAAGTTCCCGAATGCCGATGCGACCCTCACGACCACGATGAAGAGCGTGGGGGAGGCGATGGCCATCGGACGCAACTTTCCGGAGGCGCTGCAGAAGGCGCTGCGCTCTCTCGAGCGGCCCGAAGCGGTGTTCTCCTGGCCGGGCAGCCCCTCCGACGTCGACGTTGCCGGCTTGCTCGAGGCCATGCGCGTGCCGCGCGACGGACGGCTGACCCAGGTGCAGCACGCCCTCTGGGCGGGGGCCGGCATCGATGCGGTTCACGAGGCCACGAACATCGATCCGTGGTTCCTGGATCAGATCTGCCAGATCAACGAGGTGGCCGATGACGTGCGCGCTGCGGAGTCCCTCGACCATCGGCTGATGCGCCGGGCCAAGCGCATGGGCTTCTCCGACGCCCAGCTCGCCGGCCTGCGGGGGCTGGCGGAGCACGAGGTCCGCGAGATGCGACACGAGTACGGCGTGCGACCGGTCTACAAGACTGTCGACACCTGTGCCGCGGAGTTCGCGGCCCGCACGCCGTACCACTACTCGGCGTACGACGAGGAGACAGAGGCCGAGCCGAGTGCTCGGCGCAAGGTGATCATCCTCGGCTCGGGGCCGAACCGCATCGGTCAGGGGATCGAGTTCGACTACTCGTGCGTGCACGCCGCGCTGACGCTGCGCGAGGCGGGCTACGAGACGATCATGGTCAACTGCAATCCGGAGACGGTGTCGACCGACTACGACACCTCGGACCGCCTCTACTTCGAGCCGCTCACCCTCGAGGACGTCCTCGAAGTCGTCCACGCCGAGCAGCAGGCCGGCACACTCGTCGGGGTGATCGTGCAGCTCGGTGGCCAGACCCCGCTGGGCCTGGCGCAGCGTCTCAAGGATGCCGGTGTGCCCATCATCGGCACGAGTCCGGAGTCCATCCACCTGGCCGAGGAGCGCGGCGCATTCGGTCGCGTCCTCGCCGAGGCGGGTCTGCTCGCGCCCCGGCACGGCACGGCCTTCACCTTCGAGGAGGCACGAGCCATCGCGGCCGAGGTGGGCTACCCGGTCCTCGTGCGACCGAGCTACGTCCTCGGCGGCAGGGGCATGGAGATCGTCTACGACGACGACATGCTGGCCGACTACCTCTCGCGCGCGACCCAGATCACACCCGACCATCCTGTGCTCGTCGATCGCTTCCTCGACGACGCGGTCGAGATAGACGTCGACGGCCTCTTCGACGGGCAGGAGCTCTACCTCGCCGGGGTCATGGAGCACATCGAGGAGGCGGGCATCCACTCGGGTGACTCCGCCTGCGTGCTGCCGCCGATCACCCTTGGGACGCAGGACATCGAGCGCATCCGTGCTGCGACGCTCGCGATCGCGCGGGGCGTGGGCGTGCGTGGGCTGCTGAACGTGCAGTACGCGATGGCCGGGGACCTGCTCTATGTGCTGGAGGCGAATCCGCGGGCATCGCGCACCGTGCCGTTCGTGTCCAAGGCCACTGCCGTGCCGGTCGCCAAGGCCGCCGCGCGCGTCATGGTCGGCGAGTCGATCGCCAGCCTGCGCGCAGCAGGGATCCTGCCGGTGCAGGGTGATGGCGGTTCGATGCCGCAGGGATCGGCGATCTCGGTGAAGGAGGCTGTGCTGCCCTTCGGTCGCTTCCTCGGGGTCGACACCGTGCTCGGGCCGGAGATGAAGTCCACCGGTGAGGTCATGGGCATCGACGAGACCTTCGGCACGGCTTTCGCCAAGTCCCAGGACGCCGCATTCGCAGGCGGCCTGCCCACGAGCGGCACGGCGTTCGTCTCCCTCGCCAACCGTGACAAGCGCAGCGCCATCTTCCCCATCAAGCGCCTTTCCGATCTCGGCTTCCGCATTGTGGCCACCTCGGGCACGGCAGCGGTGCTCCGGCGCAATGGGGTGCCCGTCGACGAACTTCGCAAGCAGCACGAGGGCCGGGGCCCGAACGGGGAGCCCACGACCGTGGATGCCATCCTGGCGGGCGACATCCAGCTGATCGTCAACACGCCGTACGGAGTCGGACCCAGGCTGGACGGCTACGAGATCCGCACGGCGGCCGTCGTGCGTGGTGTCCCCTGCATCACGACGGTCCAGGGGCTTGCGGCCGCAGTGCAGGGCATCGACTCTCTGCAGAACGAGGAGCCCAGTGTGAACTCGCTCCAGGAGCACGCAGCCGAGCTCGCGCGCCTGCGCGATGCCGTCGCGACACAGAAGGGCCGATGACGATGGTCGTGCAGGTGAAGGGTCAGATCCTTGAGGTTCGACGAGCGGGCTCGTACTACGTGATGTCCCTGACGGCTCCGGGCGTCACTGAGAACGCCCGCCCCGGACACTTCGTCACGTTGGGCATCGGAGGCGAGGAGACGAGCATGGTGCTGCGTCGTGCCTTCGCCATCCACCAGGTGCAGTCCCGGGGGGTGTTCGGCGGCACCCTCGACATCGTCGTGAGCGTCCACGGCAAGGGCACGCAGTGGCTCGTGGACCGTCGCCGGCACGACCCGATCGACGTCGTCGGACCACTCGGCCGCCCCTTCGTGCTGCCCAAGGAGGCAGTGTCGACGGTCCTCGTTGGGGGCGGCTACGGATCAGCGCCTCTCTTCATGCTTGCCGAGCAGCTGCGCGAGCGAGGCTGCCGGGTGGACGTCCTCCTCGGTGCCTCGACGGAGGAGAAGCTCTACGGGGCGCTGGAGCTCAAGCGACTTGCGTCGACGCTGACCATCACCACCGATGACGGATCACTGGGCCACCGTGGTCGCGTCACGGACCTCCTGGGTGGGGTCATGGATGCCAGCGATGCTCCTGTCGTCTATGCGTGCGGCCCGATGGCGATGCTCCAACGTGTGGCGCAGATCGCGTCGTCGCGACAGGCCTACAGCCAATGCGCGGTGGAGGAGGCGATGGCCTGCGGTATCGGCGTGTGCATGACGTGCGTCCTGCCCGTCATCGGTGAGGACGGCATCACGCGCATGCTGCGCTCCTGCGCGGAGGGGCCGGTGTTCCGGGGCGATCGCGTGCGCTGGGCCGACGTGGGCACGGTGCCGGCGGATACCCTCGGGGCACCCACGGGCGGAGGACACTGATGACACGCGCACTGATCTCGCATGCGCCGCTCGGCGAAACCAGCCTGCCTGACATCGACATGACCACGAGCCTCGGTGCGCTGCACCTGCCGGCACCGATCCTCACGGCGTCGGGATGCGCCGCCGCGGGGCGTGAACTGGATCAGTTCTTCGACATCACGACGATCGGTGCGATCGTGACGAAGAGTGTGATGCTCAACCCGCGTTCGGGCCGTGCCACGCCCCGCATGGCCGAGACCCCCAGTGGGATGCTCAACTCCATCGGGCTGCAGGGACCGGGCATCGATCGATTCATCGAGCATGACCTTGCCTGGCTCGAGGAGCGCGGTGCTCGGGTGGTCGTGTCAATCGCGGGTGGGACAGTTGACGAGTACGGCAAGCTCGCGGCGCGATTGCGCACGGCGGGGAATGTCGCTGCGATCGAGGTCAACATCTCCTGTCCCAATGTCGAGGATCGCGGCCAGGTGTTCGCGTGCCGGGCAGACAGCGCCGCCGAGGTCATCAGCGTGGTGCGTCGACACAGCGACCCTCGTACGCCGCTGCTCGCCAAGCTGTCACCGGATGTCACCGACATCGTCGAGATCACGGACGCCGTGGTTCATGCAGGAGCCACGGGAGTGTCCGTCATCAACACGGTGCTGGGCATGGTGATCGATACCGACACGATGCGTCCCCAGCTCGCTGGTGTCACGGGCGGCCTCTCCGGCCCGGCCATCCGGCCGGTGGCCGTTCGCTGCATCTGGCAGATCAGGAAGGCCTTCCGCGATCTGCCCATCCTCGGCATGGGTGGTGTGCGCAGCGGCAACGATGCGCTCGAGCTCGTGCTGGCGGGGGCCGATGCGGTGTCCGTCGGAACCGCGGTGTTCCATGACCCCTCCGCGCCTATCCGGATCCAGCACGAGCTGCAGCGCGCGCTCGCGGCGAGAGGATTCGCACGCTTCGCGGATGCGGTGTCCTTCGCTCACCGACCGGTCGAAAGTCGAACGGAGGACGAGGATGAGTTCGACTTCATCACCGAGTGAGTGGGCCCCCATCGCCGTGGCGATGGATGCCCAGTCCTTGGCGGTGCTGTCCGACTGGTCGGAGGCGGTCGCACCGGTCGTGTCGACACTGAAGGTGGGTCTTGAGGTGTACTGCCGCGATGGCGCGGAGGCGGTGCGTGCAGCACGTGACGCTGCGGCTCGTGCGGGACACCCGGGCATCGACATCTTCCTCGACCTCAAGCTGCACGACATCCCGGCGACCGTGCGTGGTGCTGCAGAGGCGGTTGCCTCCCTGCGGCCGACCTACGTGACCGTGCATGCGTCCGGTGGGTCCGCCATGGTCGCCGCTGCCGCTGAGGCGCTGCCGGACACCCGTATCACCGCTGTGACCGTGCTGACCTCCCTGGCCGAGGAGGATCTCGCTGCGGTGGGTCTGCAAGGACCCTCGCGGGAGGCTGTCGTTCGCCTCGCCCGCCTCGCCGTGGCTGCGGGTGCCCGCGCCATCGTCTGCTCGCCGCAGGAGGTCGCCGCGGTCCGCGCCGCAGTGCCGGACGACATCACGCTGATCACACCCGGTGTCCGCCCGGCCGGCGCCTCCCTCGACGACCAGCAGCGCGTGGCGACCCCGGAGCAGGCGATCGCCGACGGCGCTGATCTCCTCGTGATCGGTCGGCCGATCACGTCTGCTCCGGATCCGCGGGCTGCGGCTGAGGCCATTGCTGCGTCCCTGGTGGGACGGGCATGAGCCGGACGCCTGTTCGCACCGAGGAGCAGCGCGCCGAGGCACTAGCGCAGGCGCTCGCCACTCGTCGGGAGCGTGCCCGCGTGCGCGCCGCCCTTCGCGAACGCTCCCTGCATCCCGTCGATGTCCTCCTGGGAGCCGGTGAGGATCCGGTGTGGTCGACGATGCGTGTGCTGTGGCTGCTTGAGGCGGTGCCCGGCATCGGACCGGTCCGTGCCGGCCGCATCATGGAGTCCGTGGGGATCGCGCACAGTCGCCGGATCCAGGGACTGGGCGAGCGGCAGCGCACGGCGCTGATCGCCCTGCTGGAGGATCGCGGATGACCACAGCTCCCCTGGTCGTGGTGTCCGGACCGTCCGGCGTCGGCAAGAGCACCGTCGTCGCACGTGCCCTCGAGCTTGATCCGCGGCTGTGGCTGTCGGTCAGCGCCACCACCCGTGCCCCGAGGTCCGGCGAGCAGGACGGACGCGAGTACTTCTTCGTCGACGATGCCGAGTTCGACCGGCTGGTCGCCTCTGACGGGTTGCTCGAGTGGGCCGCCTTCGCGGGCCACCGCTACGGGACCCCCAGTGCCGCGGTGCGCGAGCGGCTGAGCCGAGGCGTTCCCGTCCTGCTGGAGATCGAGGTCCAGGGGGCCCGGCAGGTGCGCGAGCGTGTTCCGGGGGCGCTGCTCGTCTTCCTCGCACCCCCCTCGTGGGAGGTTCTGGAGGCCCGACTCGGCGGCCGGGGCACCGAGTCGCCCGAGGCCGTCGCCAGGCGGCTGGCCGCGGCCCAGGAGGAGCTGGCCTCGGCGGCGGAGTTCGATCAGGTGCTCGTCAACACCGACGTCGGGGAGTGCGCCCGGTCCTTGCTAGACTTCGTGACCGGCCACACCGGCACCACCAGCACCGGCACGACGACCGCCGGGTGAACGGCCAGACGACTGAGCATGGATCCCATCCGCGATTCCCACAGTGAGGCCCTGACGTGAAGAGTGCGACCCGACCCGAGGGCATCACGCATCCCTCCATCGACCAGCTGCTGGAGAAGACCGACTCCAAGTACTCCCTGGTGATCTACGCCTCCAAGCGGGCGCGCCAGATCAACGCCTACTACTCCCAGCTCGGCGAGGGCCTTCTGGAGTACGTGGGGCCGCTGGTCGAGACCCACGTGCAGGAGAAGCCGCTGTCGATCGCCCTGCGCGAGATCGATGCCGGCCTCCTGACCAGTGAGCCCATCAACCCGGACGAGATCGCCGCGGTCGCTGTCGCCGCTGAATCCGCGGACCCGTTCGCCTCCGCCGACCCCTTCACGGACGACTCCGGAGCCTGATCCCATGCCCGGCCGGGTCGTCCTCGGCGTGGCCGGCGGGATCGCCGCATACAAGGCCGCGGAGGTCCTGCGCGGCCTGCGTGAGGCCGGGTGCGAGGTCACGGTCGTGCCGACACCGTCGTCACTGCGCTTCGTCGGTCTCGCTACATGGGAGGCCCTGTCCGGCCGCGCGGTCTCGACGGACGTCTGGACATCCGCCGCCGATGTGCCGCACGTGCGCCTCGGTCAGCAGGCTGATCTCGTTCTTGTCGCACCCGCGACAGCAGACCTCCTCGCCCGCAGCGCCCAGGGCCTGGCGGACGACCTCCTCACGAACGTGCTGCTCACCGCGCGCGCACCCGTCCTGATGGCTCCAGCCATGCATACGGAGATGTGGCTGCACCCGGCCACCCAGCGCAACGTAGCCCTGCTGCGCGAGCGCGGCGTTCGCGTCCTGGAGCCGGCCACGGGTCGGCTGACGGGAGCCGACTCCGGCCCGGGCAGGCTGCCCGATCCGCCCGCGATCGTCGCCGCCGCCCTCGACCTCCTTCGCCGGCCCGCTGCAGCCGACCTAGCGGGTCGTCGGATCCTGGTCAGTGCCGGCGGGACGCGCGAGGCCTGGGATCCGGTGCGCTTCATCGGCAATCGCAGCAGCGGCATCCAGGGTGTTGAGCTCGCCCGCACCGCCATCTCGAGGGGTGCGCAGGTCACCCTCGTCGCCGCGTCCATGGAGGTCGAGCCGCCCGCGGGTGCGCACGTCGTTCGCGTGGAGTCCGCCGAGGAGATGCACCGCGCCATGGTCGACCTGGCCCCTCGGCACGATGTCGTCGTCATGGCGGCAGCGGTCGCGGACTTCCGGCCCCAGGCCGAGCAGGCGAAGGTGAAGAAGGAAGGCGGTGCGGGGGTCGACCTCCGTCTCGAGCAGACCGTCGACGTCCTCGCCGACCTCGTCCGGCTTCGTCAGGGGCCCACGCCCGTCATCGTCGGATTCGCGGCCGAGACGCCCTCCGATGCGGACGATCTCGTGCGCCTTGCCCGGGCCAAACTGGAGCGCAAGGGCTGCGACCTGCTCGTCGTCAACGACGTCTCCGGCGACGCGGTGTTCGGCCGACCCACCAACGAGGTGGTGATCCTGGACTCCTCAGGCGGTCGGCGCGATGTGCCCCGAGCGGGGAAGGCCGAGGTGGCCGACGCCGTGTGGGACGCCGTCCTGGCTCGCGGCTGACCCCTGTCGGTTCCGGCGCGTCGCACCCGGCGGGAGGCGAGCCTTGAAGGCCCCCCGGCCCCTGCTGGGGTAGAGTTCTCGTCGGTCACGAGTACCAGCGACAAGTCCCGGCTCGCTGGTCGGCAACCCTCCAGACGCGGTGGGGTGCTCCGGGAGCAGACCAGGCCCGATGGGCAAGCGCGGATCCACCAGTGGGGCTGCGAACGACGTCAGCAAGGGAGAGAAGTTCGTGTCACATCGCCTGTTTACCTCCGAGTCGGTCACCGAGGGCCATCCGGACAAGATGGCCGATCAGATCAGCGACGCCATCCTCGATGATCTGCTCCGACAGGACCCCAAGAGCCGGGTGGCTGTCGAGACCATGCTCACCACCGGCCAGGTCCACGTCGCGGGGGAGGTCACGACCAACGGCTACGCCGACGTGATGGGCCTCGTGCGGCAGACGGTCCTCGGTATCGGCTACGACTCCTCCGTCAAGGGCTTCGATGGCGAGTCGTGCGGCATCTCGGTGTCGATCGGCAAGCAGTCGCCCGACATCGCCCAGGGTGTCGACGACGCCTTCGAGGAGCGTGCGGAGGGCAGTGCCGATCCGCTCGATCGGCAGGGCGCGGGCGACCAGGGCCTGATGTTCGGCTACGCATGCGACGACACCCCGGAGCTCATGCCGCTTCCGATCCACATCGCCCAGCGGCTTGCGGAGCGGCTCACGGCGGTGCGCAAGGACGGCACCGTTCCCTACCTGCGCCCGGACGGCAAGACCCAGGTGACCATCGCCTACGACGAGAACGACCGCCCCGTCCGGATCGACACTGTCGTGGTGTCGTCACAGCACGCCAAGGACGTCAGCCTCGAGACCATGCTGACTCCTGACATCAAGCGTCATGTGGTCGACCCGGTGCTCGACCTCATCGACCTCGACTCCCGGGACTACCGGCTCCTGGTCAACCCGACCGGGCGTTTCGAGATCGGCGGCCCGATGGGCGACGCCGGCCTCACGGGGCGCAAGATCATCGTCGACACCTACGGCGGCATGGCCCGACACGGTGGCGGTGCCTTCTCGGGCAAGGATCCGTCGAAGGTCGACCGCTCTGCGGCGTACGCCATGCGCTGGGTCGCGAAGAACGTCGTGGCTGCGGGGCTGGCCACGCGCTGCGAGGTGCAGGTGGCCTACGCCATCGGCAAGGCCCATCCGGTGGGTGTCTTCGTCGAGACGTTCGGCACCGGCATCGTGCCGGACGAGCGGATCCAGGAGGCGGTGCTCTCCGTGTTCGACCTGCGCCCCGCCGCGATCATCCGCGACCTGGACCTGCTGCGCCCGATCTACCGGACCACCAGCGCCTACGGTCACTTCGGCCGGCCGCAGGGCAGCAACATCCTGCTCGACAACGAGGATCCCGCGCAGCGCACGGCGGTTGGGCCCACGTTCACCTGGGAGGCCACCGACCGCGCTGCGGCCCTCAAGGCTGCCGCCAGCTGACCCCACCCCGCACACCCCCTTCAGATTTGATCCGCTTCCCGGAGCAATTCCGCAGAATTGCTCCGGGAAGCGGTCTCATCTGCGGATTCCGTCCGCCTCCACCCAGCATGGGCAGGCGTTCTGCGTCGGTGTGGCGGCTGCGTCGGGGTGCTCCGGCATGATCGCGCCATGAGCCCGGCCGCCGATCGCGATCCCCGCACCGGCTCCGGCCCCGTGGTGCAGGTGCGCATCGACTCGGCCGTTCCGCATCTGGATCGTCCCTTCGACTACCTGGTGCCGACCGGCTTCGCAGAGCAGGTCGACATCGGGTCGCGCGTGCGCGTGCGCTTCTCCGGTCGGCTCGTCAACGCCATCGTCGTGGGTCGCAGCGAGGCGTCCGACCATGCAGGTGAGCTGCGCACCATCGAGCGGGTGCTGGGTCCTGAACCTGTACTGACGGATCAGACCCTCACTCTGGTCCAGGCCGTCGCCGAGCGCTGGGCCGGCACCTTCAGTGACGTCGTGCGCTCAGCCGTTCCGCCGCGACATGCGCGAGCCGAGAAGACGATCGTGCTCGCGTGCGAGTGGAAATCCGAGTCTCATCAGGACGGATCCGTGTGGCAGGACTACACGGCCGGGCCGGCCCTCCTGCGTCGCATCGCGTCTGCCGATTCCGAGGGCTGCGTTCGGGCTGTGTGGTCGGTGGCTCCGGCAACTGACTGGAGTGCCGATGTGGCAGCGCTCGTCGATGCCGTCACGTCAAGGGCTCATGGATCGGTCATCATCGTCGTGCCCGACACGCACGATGTCGATCGCGTCGTCGCGGCTCTGCCGGATGCGGTGGCAAACCGCGCGGTTGCAAAGCTCACGGCCGACATGGGGCCCGAGCGCCGGTATCGGGAGTTCCTTCGCATCCTCCGTGGAGGTGCGCGTGTCATCGTGGGCACGCGTGCGAGTGTCTTTGCACCGGCTGTCGACCTGCAGCTCATCGTGGTGTGGGACGACGGAGACGAGTCCCTTGTGGATCCGCAGGCTCCCTACTGGAACGCACGCGACGTCGCGGCCCTTCGGTCACACCTGTCCGGCTGCCACCTCGTGGTGGGCTCGCCCGCGCGCACTGTCGCGACCCAGCAGTGGGTGCGCTCCGGCTGGGCGAAGTCCGTCACCCCACGGCGCACGGTCCTCACCGCGCGCGCCCCGCAGGTGCGGGCATTGACCGACCAGGACGATGCCCGTGACGCAGCAGCCGCCGCCGCACGTGTCACGCACGCGGCATGGGAGACGGCGCGACGGGCCCTGGCCACAGGCCCTGTCCTGGTGCAGGTATCGCGTCGGGGCTATGTGCCCGCCCTTGCCTGCCAGACCTGCCGGGCCCCGGCCCGCTGCGAGTGCGGCGGCCCGCTCATGCTCCGTGGCAGGACCGGGCCGCCGGCCTGCGCCTGGTGCGGTGCCCTGCACGGGGCGTGGGCGTGCCCCCGGTGCGGCGGTCGTCACGTGCGGGCCATGAGCATCGGTGCCGAGCGCACGGTCGAGGAGATCGGCCGGGCGTTTCCCGGCGTTCCCATCCTGAGCAGCACCGGCGACCACCGCTTGGTCCGGGTGCCCGGAGAGCCGGCGCTGGTCGTGGCCACCGTGGGGGCGGAACCGGCCGCGCCAGACGGCTACGAGGCCGTGCTGCTGCTCGATGCGCGGGCTCAACTCGGCCGCCCGAGCCTCGACGCCCAGGAGGAGGCGGTCCGGCGGTGGTTCGCAGCCGCATCCCTCGCAGCCCCAGGTGCGCCGGTGGTCATCAACGCGGAGAACGCCCTGCCCGCGGTCCAGGCACTCGTGCGCTGGGACGCCCCGTGGCTGGCGGACCGCGATCTCGTCGAGCGCGAGTCGGCCGGACTCCCTCCGGCTACGCGCATGGCCGCGCTCGTAGGGCTCAGTCCCGAGATCGCTGCCGTCGTTGCCCGCCTGCGGGTCCCGCACCGCCTGCTCGGACCGGTGCCGGACCCCACCCGCCAGGATCCCGATCGCCAGCGCGGACTCGTCGTCGTCGACCGCCGGAACGGAGTGCGCCTGAGCCGGGAGCTCGCGGCGGTGACGTCCTCGCGATCGGCCGAGGGACGCCATCGGCCCGTGCACGTGCACATGGACCCGCGGACCGTGTAGGGAGGCACCCCACGTCGATCGGGCGCGGGTGAAGCATGGGGTGGCCGCTGTCTACACTCGCTCGTATGGCCATCCAGCCGATCAGGCTCTTCGGGGATCCCGTCCTGCGCACGGCCGCGGCGCCGGTCGTCACCTTCGACAAGGAGCTGCGCAAGCTCGTCAAGGACCTCACCGAGACGATGATGGATGCCCCGGGTGCAGGTCTTGCCGCCCCGCAGATCGGCGTCTCGCTGCGCGTGTTCACGTACTGGGTGGACGAGGAGCCGGGCCACCTCGTGAATCCCGACCTCGACCTCTCTGACGAGTTGATGGACGGTGACGAGGGCTGTCTGTCCCTGCCGAATCTGTCGTTCGACACACCGCGCGCCCGCCGGGTGGTGGCCAAGGGCATGAACATGCACGGTGAGCCCGTGGTGATCGAGGGAACTGAGCTCCTCGCGCGCGCCATCCAGCATGAGACCGACCACCTCGACGGAATCCTGTTCATCGACCGGCTCGATCCGGAGATGCGCAAGGAGGCGATGCGCCAGATCCGCCAGTCCGAGTGGTTCGGGGAGCCTGCGCCCGATGTCCGGATCAGCCCGCACTCCATCTCTGCGCGCTGGATGTAGTCGGTGCGTTG
>JBIIJX010000285.1:0-2659 GCA_044233495.1 Candidatus Nanopelagicales bacterium | reverse complement strand
CTCAGCACCGTACGTGACTCAGCTGCTGAATCGGGCCAACGAGCTGGCCGGAGCCCTGCAGCGCGTCATGGTGATCCGCAACTCCTCCTTCATCAGGGCGGGCTACGCACTGATGACGATCCTCGTCACCATCGTGCTGGTACTGCTCGTCATCGTGGACTTCCCGTCGGAGTTCGCCCAGTGGCTGGTATGCGGAGCGCTCGCGCTGGTGTATACCGACCTGCTGCTCCTGGTGCGCGACCTCGACAACCCCTTCGGATACGCCGCCCACGGGGGCCGCGGAAGCGGGGCCGACGTCGATCCCTCTGCCCTCACCGGCGCGGTGCGGATGCTCAACAGCTCAAACGGCTGAGGCGCACGGCAGCGGAGGTGGGGGTGTTGGTGATCCCACCGGCACCCGCACCGACGCGGTACCGAGGATCAGTCGTCGGACGACCATGGGCGGCGTTCTCCGTTGCGCGGATCTGGGGTGCTCCACCACTGCGCGTCGCTGTAGACCAGGAAGCTGTTGCAGACCGGCCCACCGCGGCCCTCGTTGGGCCACTGCGCCCAGGACGGGGACCAGCCCGACGGGCACGTCTCCCCCTCGCGGCCCACGGACAGGAACCAGGGCTCCTGCTGGGAGTCGGAGGTACCGGCGTCACTCGGCGGGGTCACTCCACCGTAGACAATTGCGATGATGGAAGTAGGCGGACCTGCGCCGTCGTTGTCAAGTTCGGCAATCTTGGCACCAGCAGTCAATGAAGCGCCATTGGTATTCGACGCCAAGAGTCGAACGGTCACGGTGGCCGAGGCGCCGAGGTTCGCAAAGTACTGGTACCACGCACCCGTGGGACTCGTTGTATTGCCACCCGTTGTGCCCGTCGAATTCAGCCACCTGAGCCAACCGTGGTTGGAGATCCCCGATCCTGAGTAGTCGAGCACGTTGTTGACTTCCCAATCGCTCGTGCACGAGCCGCCGGAAGTCAGGTCGTACTCGTCACCCGGCTGTCCGTAGAGCGTGATAGACGATTCGGTACACGTGATGTTGACGGTCGTGGCTGCTGAGGCGGGAGCCGCAAGCACCACCGCTCCAACCATCGCCGCAACGGCAGCAATCGCACCTACTGCATGGACCTTCATGCTGCGGCCGGCTTGAACTGGGTGACCGATAGCGATGCCGAAGGGGATCGCCGAAGGCTCGAGGCGAGCGCGGGGTTTGCGCCCCAAGGGGGGAGTGCTTCGTCACCCAAGAATTGGATCACGGGGAAAGCCCCGCAGAACTGTGGACTAGGCCGCATATGTCCTGTCACCTTCGTCAGGGGTGTCGTGGTCATGCCGGACACCATAATCAGTACGCTGACTATGTCAAGACTTATGTCTGACTTCACGCGTGGTTACGCTGGCGCCATGGCTCGTGGACGTCGAGGGGCATTGGACTTCGCGGAGTCCGGGGCCGCGATCGTGGCTGACTCCGGTTGGGCTGCCCTCACCCCTCCGGCCCTGGCCGAGCGCATGGGGGTCCACGCCACGGCCGTATACCGGCACTTCCCCTCGTGGAACGACTTCCTGGTGGCCGTCTTCGACCTCAGCCTCGGCCAGCTGACCGAGGCCGCCCGGATGGCCGAGGCCGCCGGGGCCTCCCCGCGGGAGCAGATCTCGACCTTCCTGCGGACCGTCCGGGCAGCCATGAACGCCGACCCCTATCTGGTCGACTGCATCTACGCGATCCTCCGCTCGGAGGGCACCTCCCCGATGCCGAACTTCGACGCCGCCTCGGCCAGACTCGCGGCACTCCTGCTGGAGATGGGGGTGCCCGTCACGGACCTTCCTGCCCTCTACCAGGCCCTGGAGGGCCTCGCCATCGGCACCTCCATCGCAGACTTCACCGGCCATCCCCTGCACCTGGTCAACCGGCGGCGCCGGCGCCGGATGTCGGGGATCCCCGCGTTCGAGGAGTTCTCCCGTACCGACGAAACCATCATGGCGGTGTCGGACGCCGCCTTCGAACTCAGCATGCGCCTGCTCCTGGACGAGTGCGAGCGCCTCGGCCGCGAGCAGCCCTGAGCACCCCACGGGTCGCACGCCCCCGCCCCGTGGGGGAAGCCATAGGCCCGGCGGGAGGATCAGAGCCGGATCGTGCGATGCTCCCGCCGTGATCGGGTGCCGGGTGCTCGTCGTCGACGACGACGCCTTCGCGCTGACCACCCTGTGCGCGACGCTGGAGTACCTGCGTCTGGACGTCGTGGGTCGCGCCACCACGGCTCGTGAGGCCCTGGCGCTGCAGCCGCAGGTCTCGGCCCAGGTCGCCCTGCTCGACCTCGATCTCGGTCCGGGTCCGACCGGTATCGATCTCGCCCATGCCCTGCGCGTGACCCAGCCGGACGTCGGCCTGCTGCTGCTGTCGACGTACCGCGACCCCCGACTGGTGGCCCCCGGGAGCATCGCACCGCCGATGGGCACGGGGTACCTGTCCAAGAGCGATGTCACGGACGTGCAGGTGCTGCGGCAATGGGTCACGACAGTGGCCCATGAGCCGCTGCGCGACCGTCGCCACGTGACCGATGCCCTGCCTGAGCTCAGCGACGTGCAGCTGCAGGTGCTGCGCTCCCTTGCCGCGGGGCTGAGCACCCAGGCGATCGCCGCCGAGCGCGGCGTGAGCGTCAGCGCGGTGGAGCAG
>JBIIJX010000073.1:0-10846 GCA_044233495.1 Candidatus Nanopelagicales bacterium | reverse complement strand
GCGACTGGTGCACGGCCGCGCCGACTTCGCTGACGGCGCCGACCCATCGTGACCACCAACGCATCCGAGCTGCTCAGCCCGCAGGTCCGCGCCGTCCAGAAGCGGTCGGTGGCGGTGCTGTCGACGGGCTCGGTGCTCGGGGGAGTCGCCGTGGCGGGATCCGTCGCCGCCGGCTCGCTGATCGCGGAGTCAGTGTCGGGATCGGCCGCCGCGGCCGGATTCGCGCAGACCAGCGGCGTGCTCGGTGCTGCGGTGCTGGCCCTGCCGCTGGCGCGCATCGCCCTGGGCCGCGGCCGGCGCGCCGCTCTGGCCACGGGGTACGGGCTGGGTGCGATGGGCGCGGTGATCGTCGTCGTCGGCGCGGTGCTGCGGAGCCTGCCCGTGGTGCTCGTCGGGGCGTTCTTCGTCGGCGTCGCGTCCGCGTCGACCTATCAGGCGCGCTACGCCGCGACGGATCTCGCAGCCGAGGAGCATCGTGCGGTGTCGCTGTCCTGGGTGGTGTGGGCGGGCACCGTCGGCGCCGTGCTCGGGCCCAACCTGCTCAGCATCTCGGGTCAGTGGGGTCTGGCCCTGGGACTTCCGCAGCTTGCCGGGCCCTACGTCGTGGCCGCAGTCTGCCTCACCTTGACGGCGATCGTCCTGATGGTGTTCCTGCGACCGGACCCGTACCGGCTGTCGCTGAAACTGCGCTCCGACTCAGGGGAGGCCGTGCGTCAGCCGCGGCTGCGCGAGGGCCTGACCCATCTGAAGTCTCGCCCCCGGGCAGTTCTGGGCATCGCGGCCATCGCCATCGGGCATGTCGTGATGGTCATGGTGATGGTGATGACCCCGGTCCACATGGCTCACGTCGACGTCTCCCTGCAGGTCATCGGCCTCGTGATCAGCGTCCATGTCGCTGGCATGTACGCCCTGTCCCCGGTGGTGGGCTGGTCTGTCGACCGCCTGGGTCGACTACCGGTGATCGCCGCTGGCGTGGGGATCCTGGCCGTCGCGTGCGTGGTCTCCGGGTTCGCGCAGGGCAGCGACGTGGTGGCCCTCGGCGTCGGACTCTTCCTGCTGGGGCTGGGGTGGTCCTGCACGCTGATCGCCGGCTCGACCCTGGTGACCGACGAGGTGGGCGCCACCGAGCGCCCGGCCGTTCAGGGCCTGTCCGATCTGGTGATGAACGCCGCCGGGGCGGTTGGGGGCGCGGCGGCCGGGATCATCGTCCTGGTGTCGTCCTACGGGTGGCTGTGCGCTGCGGCGCTGGTGCCGCTGGCCGCCCTGGTGGTCCTGATGGCGTCCCCGGCGTGTCGCAGGCATTCGAACATGCGTTCGATGTAGTTTCCCCGGTGTAGGCCCGCACTGGCGATCGTCCCCCGGTCGGCGGCTCGAGCCGAGGATGTCAGACCCGTGACCTAGCGTGCCACGAGTCGCACCCGCGAGATGTCCACCCACGACAGGAGAACCCCATGGCCACCGCAGCCCAGGACCGCGAGAAGGCTCTCGACGCCGCCCTTGCCCAGATCGAGCGCCAGTTCGGCAAGGGCTCGGTCATGCGGCTCGGCGAGGAGGGTCGCGCGCCCATAGACGTCATCCCGACGGGGTCGATCGCCCTCGACATCGCGCTCGGCATCGGCGGTCTGCCGCGTGGTCGCATCGTGGAGATCTACGGTCCGGAGTCCTCCGGCAAGACGACCGTCGCCCTGCATGCGATCGCCAACGTGCAGGCGCAGGGCGGTCTGGCGGCCTTCATCGACGCGGAGCATGCCCTGGATCCGGACTATGCCAGCCGCCTCGGCGTCGACCTCGACAACCTCTATGTCTCGCAGCCGGACACCGGGGAGCAGGCGCTGGAGATCGCCGACACCCTCGTCCGGTCCGGTGCCATCGACCTGATCGTCATCGACTCGGTGGCGGCTCTGGTGCCGCGCGCCGAGATCGAGGGAGAGATGGGCGACTCCCACGTCGGCCTGCAGGCGCGGCTGATGAGCCAGGCGCTGCGCAAGATGGCGGGGGCGCTCTCGAACACCAACACGACTGCCATCTTCATCAACCAGCTCCGCGAGAAGATCGGCGTCATGTTCGGCTCTCCGGAGACGACGACGGGCGGCAAGGCCCTGAAGTTCTACTCGTCCGTGCGTCTGGACGTGCGTCGGATCGAGACACTCAAGGGCGGCACCGAGGCTGTGGGCAACCGCACCCGGATCAAGGTGGTCAAGAACAAGGTGGCACCGCCGTTCAAGCAGGCCGAGTTCGACATCCTCTATGGCGAGGGCATCTCGCGTGAGGGCTCGCTCATCGACATCGGTGTCGACGCGGGGATCGTGCGCAAGTCCGGTGCCTGGTACACCTACGAAGGCGATCAGCTCGGGCAGGGCAAGGAGAACTCCCGCACCTTCCTGAAGGACAACCCCGATCTGGCCAACGAGATCGAGAAGCGGATCAAGGAGTCCCTCGGAATCGGGGCGCAGGTGGATGCGCCGGCCGACATCGAGCCGGCTGCTCCCGCACCCATCGACTGACCGGTGGTCCAGCAGCCCTCCCCGGGCTCGCCCGCGGATCTTCAGCCCGAGGCCGACCCTGAGCAGGTCGCTCGCACGATCCTGCTCAGGCGGCTGTCGGCCGCACCGCGAACGCGGGCGGAACTCCATGGAGATCTCCTCAACCGCGGCATCCCGGAGGATGTCGCTGGGCGTGTGCTGGATCGCTTCACCGAGGTCGGGCTCGTCGATGACACCGTGTACGCACGCATGTGGGTCGAGTCCCGCCAGCGGACGCGGGGGACTGCGCGTGGGGTGCTGCGCCAGGAGCTGCGGCGCAAGGGAGTCCCGTCGGAGGTGATCGAGGATGCCGTCGCCGGGATCGATGTCGACGGGGAGCGTGCGCGCGCGATCGAACTGGTCCGGGTGAAGGCCCGGTCGCTCGCCCGACTCGATGCGCAGGCGCGCACCCGACGCCTCGTGGGAATGCTGCAGAGGCGCGGATACCCGCCGGGAATGGCCTTCAGCGTCGTACGAGAGGTACTCGGCGATGCGGCGGGTGTCGTCGTCGACGGCCTGCCGGAGGACTGAACGGCGAGGGCAGTCCGGTGATCAGCCTGTCGGCGCCGTGGGCCGCATGAGCAGCGGAAGCACGATGGCGTCCACGATGTGGGCCAGTTCGCCCGCCGAGGGACAGGCGCCGCGCATGACGATGCTGTGCATGACCAGCGCGGCGGGCAGCTGCAGCACATAGGGATCGATCGGACCCGGGGGGATCTCACCGCGCTCCATGGCCTGCTGCAGCAGGGTGATCAGCTCGGCCTGCTTGGGCAGTCCGAAGCGGACCTGGAACTCCTCGACCAGCGCCGGGTCGTGCGCCCCCTCGGAGATGAACTCGCGCAGGACGACTCCGAGGTCGCCGGTGAGCGCCGTCGCAAGATTGGTCATGGAGGCCAGCAGGTCCGTGCGCAGGCTCCCGGAGGAGAGGTCCGCGGCGGGAAGGTTCTCCTCCATGGTCATGATGAACACGTCGAGGGCGAGCGCACGGACGTTGGGCCAGCGGCGGTAGAGGGTCGACTTCCCCGTGCCGGCACGACGGGCGATACCGTCCATGGAGGCCCCGCGAAGGCCGTTCTGGGCGATCTCGGCCAAGGTGGCGTCGGCGACTGCTTCACGCAGGGCCTCGCCGCGACGTCTGGCGGGAGCGGAGATCGGCACGTCGGGAGGCTACCAGCAATAGCGAACGGTCGCGTCCTCTGATTTGACAGTTTGGGGACGGTGCCGTTCGCTATACCCACACGTGTCAGTCCGGCCCATGCTGCCTCTGGGCCCGTCGGAAGAGGAACCATGCCCGTCCTGTCAGCTTGGGCCGTCCGTCGGCCGGTCATCGCGCTCATCTCGTGGTTCGTGGCCCTCATCGCGATCCTCGGTCTGGGCACCCAGCTCGGCGGGGAGTTCAACGACTCCTTCGACCTGCCCGACACCGAGTCCAAGGTCGCGACTGACCTGCTCATCGCCAGCGGTACCGATACCAGTCGGGTCGACGGCGGGGCGACCATCGTCTGGTCGCCGGACACCGGTGGGGCCACGGATCCGGCAGTTGCCGAGCGCGTGGGGCCGGTGCTCGAGGAGATCGCCTCCCTTCCCTCCGTGACCTGCGTGACGAACCCGCTGGATCCGCAGGGTGCGTCCCTGGGCTCTGACTGCCCTGCCCCGGCGATCGATGCGACCGCGCTGTCGGCGCTGTCTCCGGAGGAGATGCAGGTTCTCGCTCAGCAGTTCTCGACCGTGAGTCCGGACGGCACGGTCGCCTACTCCCAGGTCAGTTTCATGGTCGGGCCCAACGGCGAGCTGGAAGTGGGTGCCGAGGACGCCAAGGCCATCATCGCGGCGGTCAAGGGCCTGAATGCCGACGGCCTTCGTGCCGGTGCGCAAGGTCAGGTACTCGAGTTCGCGGGCCAGGAGCCGCCGAGCAGCGAGGCCATCGGCCTGCTGGTGGCCATCATCATCCTTCTCATCGCGTTCGGGTCGATTATCGCGGCCGGCATGCCGATCGTGGTCGCGCTTGTGGGCCTGACCATGGGCCAGATGGGCGTGCTCATCGTGGCCAACTTCCTCGACGTCGCGACCTTCGCACCCACTCTGGCCGCCATGATCGGCCTCGGGGTGGGGATCGACTACGCACTGTTCGTCATGAACCGATACCGACAGGCGGTCCTGCACGGGCATGAGCCCAAGCGCGCTGCGATGGAGTCGGTGGAGACCGCGGGTCGAGCGGTGCTCTTCGCCGGCAGCACCGTCATCATCGCCCTGCTCGGCCTCTTCGTCCTGCGCATCAACTTCTTCAATGGCCTTGCTGTCGGCGCTGCTGTCACCGTGCTCATGGTGATGCTCTCGGCACTGTGGATGCTGCCTGCGCTGCTGAGCCTCATGGGCACGAAGGCACTCGCCTGGCGCCTGCCCTGGGGCAAGAAGCCCGGCTCGATGGTCGACCGCCCGGAGGGTCGGGCCTGGGCTCACTACGGACGCCTCCTGCAGAAGCGCCCGATCATCCCCGCTGTGTTGGCGCTCGGCGTGGTGGTCGTGCTGGCCATCCCGCTGTTCGGCCTGCGGCAGGGCTTCGCTGACGACTCTGGCAAGCCGGAGGGTTCCTCCGCTCGCATTGCCTATGACCTTCGTGCTGAGGGCTTCGGTCCCGGCGTGAATGGGCCTTTCCTCGTCGTGGCGGACCTCGCCGGAGCTACCTCGCCGGAGGCCTTCGGCCAGGTCGTCGCGGGCCTTGCGGCGACGGAGGGTGTCGCCGGAACGTCGCCGAGCCTGGAGGCGCTGGCAGTGTTCGGCAAGCTCGCCCAGGCGAGTGCCGGAGACGGTCCACGTGAGCCGCAGACCGTCCAGGCCATCGCGGTCTACCCGACAAGCGCGCCCCAGGACGAGGCCACGACGCAGCTTCTCGAGCGACTGCGGACCGAGACGAATCCGGCCCTGGAGTCCCAGACGGGCGTGCAGCTGTACGTCGGTGGCACGCAGGCGATCACGAGCGACTTCACGACGGTATTGGGCGATGCATTGCCGATCTTCCTGGCCATCGTGATCGGTCTCGGCTTCCTCGCCTTGGTGCTCCTGTTCCACTCGCTCGTCGTTCCCCTGACGGCTGCCGTCACCAGTCTGCTGTCCTTCGCCGCAGCGATGGGCATCACCGTTGCCGTCTTCCAGTGGGGATGGATGAGCAGCTTCCTCGGGGTGTCGAGCACCGGGCCGATCTTCCCGTTCCTGCCGATCATGGTCTTCTCGATCCTGTTCGGCCTGTCCATGGACTACCAGGTGTTCCTCGTATCACGGATGCAGGAGGAGTGGGTGCGCACGGGTGACAATCTCGCCTCCGTGCGACGTGGCCTGGCGGGCTCCGGTCGGGTCGTGGTCATCGCCGCGGCCATCATGTCGAGCGTGTTCCTCGCCTTCGTCCCCAGCACCAACAGCACGATCAAGCTGTTCGGCCTCGCCCTCGCCTCGGCAGTGATCATCGATGCGTTCATCGTTCGACTGGTGCTGGTGCCCGCTCTCATGTCGATGCTCGGCAAGGCGAACTGGTGGCTTCCGGGATGGTTGGATCGCATCCTGCCTCGGGTGCAGATCGAGCCGAACGAGGATGAGATCTCCGACGACGAGCCGGAGACCGTCTCGGTGCGCTGACTTGTGGCGGGTGGCCGTGCGCGACGTCGTGCGGCCACCCGCGACTACGGTGTCGGCGTGACCGAAACGCAGAAGCCGCCGCGCAGCACGTGGGTCCTGTTCGCCCTCGTCACCGGTGCGATCGTCGCGAACATCAACCTCAGCATCGCCAACGTCGCTCTCCCGACGATCGGTGCCGATCTCGGTGCAGATCAGGATCAGCTGAGCATCATCGCGGACGCGTTCGCGCTGGGTCTCGCGTCGACGGTGCTGTACCTCGGAGCTGTGGGGGATCGATACGGCCGCAAGCTGCTGTTCGTCCTCGGTTCGATCCTCACCGTGCCCACGGCGTTCCTGGCGGCATACGCCCCCAATGGCGAGGTGCTGGCGGTGGCGCGGCTGCTCGGCGGCATCGCGGCGGCCATGCTGTTCCCGACCACGCTGTCGCTCATCTCGGCGCTGTACTCCGGGGGAGCGCGCGTGCGCGCCATCGCGCTGTGGTCCGGTGTGGGTGGCGGATTCGCCGCGCTTGGCCCAGTGGTCGGCGGCTGGATGCTCGAGCGCTTCTGGTGGGGTTCGGTCTTCCTGATCACCGTCCCCGTGGTGATCGTCGTGCTGGTCGTCGGATTGCTCGTGCTGCCCTGGCGTGCTCAGGAGGAGTCCTTCCGCATCGACCATCGGGGTGGCGTGCTGTCCGTCCTCGGTGTCGGCGGCCTCGTGGTCGCCATCGAGACGGTGAACGGAGGCGTCACGGCGACCTGGCTGGTGACCGTCGCCGTCGCCGTCGCGTCGCTGGGCGCCTTCTTCTGGTGGCAGAGGCGTGCCCCGCGTCCCCTCGTTGATCTCGCCCTGGCTAGGCACCGCACCTTCTGGGTGGCCTTCGTTGCGGGATCCATCACTTTCGGATCCCTGATCGGGGCGATGTTCATCGGGCAGCAGTTCACCCAGAACGTGCTCGGTTTCACCACCTTCGCTGCAGCCTTGGTGGTCGTTCCCGCGACCGTGTGCAGCGCCATCGGCGGCCAGGCCGCGGGTGCCCTGATCACCCGATCCGGATCCCGTCCCAGTCTGCTGCTCGGGCTCGTGAGTGTGGCCCTCGCCTTCACCGTGATGCTGCTGGCCTGGCGTGCGGACACCTGGATCGGCTGGATCCTCGCGGCCTACGGGCTCATCGGACTCGGCGTCGGCCTCGCGGCGACACCGGCTTCGCGCGCCCTCATGGGCTCGGTCCCACCGGCCCGGGCTGGCATGGGATCCGGCTTCCTGGACCTCACGCGTGACTTCGGCGGGGCCGTCATGCAGGCCATCATGGGCGGGCTCCTCGCCGCGGCGTACGCCACCAGAATCACCGGGGACCTGGCCGCACTCCCCTCTGATGAGGCCTCCCAGATCGGAGCGAGCACGGCCGAAGCCTTGACCTCCTCCTACACGAGCGCTGCCCAGGTCGCGCAGCAGTACTCGACGTCCGTGCAGGAGCAGATCATCGTGGCGGCGTCGAGCGCGTTCACCGCAGGCAAGTCGTGGGCGATCCTCGTTGCACTCCTGCTCACCCTGGGAGGGCTGGTGCTGGTGTGGTTCGTGTTCCCGCGTCGCGTCGCGGAGGAGGCGTACTACCAGCAGGTGCTCGGCGATCCCGAGCCCGCGACGGTGACACGCCCGTCCGGCCAGTAGCCCGATCCGGTGACGAACGACGGTGCGGCCATTACTGTGCGCCTCATGACACGTACCCGGATGGCAGCCCTCGTCCTCGCACTGCCGCTCGTGCTCGCCGCGTGCGGGGGCGGAAGCAGTGCGAAGGCCGAGTTGATCGATCAGCTGCGGCAGGAGGCGGCCGGCTCAGGCCTTCCCACTGAGATGGTCGACTGCGTCGTGAGCGCCCTCGAAGGCCTCAGCGAGGACGAATTGACGTCGATTCTCGACGACAATGCCAGCGAGGCGACCAGTGAGGCCTTGGCACAGGCGATGGTCGACTGCGGAGACTTCGAATAGTCGGTCGCGGCGATCAGGTAAGCGTGATCGGCGTCGACTCGCCTTTGTCGAAGGCCGCACCATCGACATCCGCGTCGCCGTCGATGCGGTAGGAGATGCGCATATTGCGAAACCCCGAGCCCAGGTTCCATGACGCGGGCAGGAAGTCCCACAGGCTCAGATTGTCGGCCGTTCCGTAGGGGTGCTCCACCACGGGGAAGACGAGGGCGAATGGGATTCGGCGCACCTCGCCCTCGGCAAGGTCGAACGGGGTCTCGTCCTTCCACTGGGCGATCGTGTCGACCCGGCTCTTCGTCACCCACTGGTCCTCGTAGAGATTGTTGGTCGAGTTGTAGCGCTGCTCGATCTGGTCCCAGACCTGCTCGCGGTCGAGCTTCACTTCAACGTCCTTGATCGACTGAGCGGTCTTGGCCGTGATCACGATCGTGCCGTCGATGCGGCCGGAGCTATTGGCCACGGCCGGAGGAACCTCGAGGTCGAAGTCGATGGTGCCCATGCCGAGGCTCTGCTTGATCTTCTTGAAGAATGACACGATGTCCTCCATTCGGTGCTGATGGAACCCTGATGTACGACGGTTGCGTAGTCAAGCAGCCTCGACCCACCTGACGACTGACAGCCACTGGCGTGAGACGCTGTATCGGTGCTTGATGGGATCGATCCAAATGACATCATCCGCACCGACCGCCTCGACCTCCATGTTGTCCGTCCGGCCGAGTACGCCATCCTGGACTTCGACCGCGCGGATCGCAGACTGTGGGCGGATCGCGGGTTCGCCAATCCGCTGGGCCACCTCGTCGATGATCCTGGACCGTTGCCGCACCGCATTCCGCGCGTTCGCGCCAACCCGGCGGCGGCTGTCTACCTGTTGCGCATGGCCGTCCTGCGCACGGAGGGCATCGTCGTCGGTAGTGCCGGATTCCACGACCTCCCCGATGCCGCCGGCATGATCGAGATCGGCCTCGGCATCGAGCCGGGCTACCGGGGACGCGGCCTGGCGACAGAGGCGCTTCGTGGCATGTGGGGCTGGGTCATCGACCAGCCAGGGGTTCGTGTGCTGCGCTACACGGTCGGGCCTGACAATGCACCCTCCCAGGCGATCATCGCGCGGTTTGGCTTCCGTCACGTCGGCCAGCAGATCGACGAGGAGGACGGCCCCGAGGACATCTACGAGATGGATGCCGAGACCTATCGGACCCGCTGGGGTTCGTAGACTGCGTGGCTGTGGCCGCTGACGACGCACGGACGTATGAAGTGCGCACGTACGGCTGCCAGATGAACGTCCATGACTCGGAGCGGCTGACGGGCCTTCTCGAGGCGGCCGGATACGTCGAGGCGGCACAGGACGTCGACGCCGACGTCGTCGTGTTCAACACCTGTGCCGTGCGGGAAAACGCCGACAACAGGCTCTACGGCAACCTGAGCCACCTCGTTCCCGTCAAGGAGCGTCACCCGGGCATGCAGATAGCCGTAGGCGGGTGCCTCGCTCAGAAGGACCGAGGCGAGATCCTCAGGCGGGCGCCTTGGGTTGACGTCGTGTTCGGCACGCACAACATGGGGTCGCTGCCGGTCCTGCTCGAGCGTGCGCGCATCCAGCAGGAAGCCCAGGTCGAGATTCTGGAGTCGCTCGAGACGTTCCCGTCGACGCTGCCGACGAAGCGCGATTCGGCGTACTCCGCATGGGTGTCCGTCAGTGTGGGATGCAACAACACGTGCACGTTCTGCATCGTTCCAGCGCTGCGCGGGACGGAGAAGGATCGTCGCCCCGGAGACATCCTCGCCGAGATCGAGGCACTGGTGGCCGAAGGCGTGCTCGAGGTGACGCTGCTCGGTCAGAATGTGAACGCCTACGGCGTCGAGTTCGGCGATCGCGGTGCCTTCGCGGATCTGCTGCGGGCGTGCGGTCGCGTGGACGGCCTCGAGCGCGTCCGCTTCACCAGCCCGCATCCCCGGGATTTCACCGATGACGTCATCGCGGCCATGGCAGAGACGCCGAACGTCATGCCCCAGCTGCACATGCCGCTGCAGTCCGGATCCGACTCCGTGCTCCAGCGCATGAAGCGTTCGTATCGTCAGGACCGTTATCTGGGCATCATCGACAGGGTGCGTACGGCCATGCCCGATGCGGCGATCACCACCGACATCATCGTGGGCTTCCCCGGGGAGACCGATGCGGAATTCGAGCAGACGATGCACGTGGTTCGCGAGGCTCGCTTTGCCAGCGCCTTCACCTTCCAGTACTCCAAGCGACCGGGCACTCCTGCTGCGGAGATGCCGGACCAGGTGCCCAAGCAGGTCGTGCAGGAGCGCTATGACCGCCTGATCCAGCTGGTCAACGACATCGCGTGGGAGGAGAACCGGCGCCTTGAGGGTCGGGTGCTGGAGGTCCTCGTATCCGAGGGGGAGGGACGCAAGGACGATCGCACGCGCAGACTGTCGGGTCGGGCACCCGACAATCGGCTCGTGCACATCGCGCCGTGCGATGCCCGCCCGGGCGATGTCGTCACGGCGACGGTCACTCACGCGGCCCCCCACCACCTTGTCGCGGACGTCATCCTCGAGGTCAGGCGCACCCGGGCGGGCGATGCCTCGGCTTCCCCCGGAACAGGGGTGGCGCTGGGCATGCCCGTCGTGCCGGCAGTGCGACCGTCTGCGTCGGGGTGAGTGTTAGCGTCGATCCGTGGTGAGCCATCAGAGGCGCGAGATGGTCAGGTTCTCGCTCAACCTGA
>JBIIJX010000284.1:0-2687 GCA_044233495.1 Candidatus Nanopelagicales bacterium | reverse complement strand
TTATGACCTGCTGATCGTGCCGGCCGGCCCCGTGCCGGTGCCGCTACGAGACGTCGCCGACGACGAGGTGCGCCTCACCGCCGAGGCCCTCGCGGGCTTCCGCGAGGAGTACCCGGACGTCGACGTAGTCGAGCAGTTGGTCCGCGCCCCAGCTGTCTCCGCTCTCCTGGACGCAGCCGACGGGGCCTCGATGATCGTGGTGGGTACCCATGGCCGCGGCCCGGCGATGGGGGCTCTGCTCGGCTCCGTCAGCAATGGCGTGATCCACAAGGCTGCACTGCCTGTCGTGGTCGTGCCCCCTGAGCCCGAGCGCCCAGAGGCCGCATGAGCGCCCAGGCCGACCAGTCCCGCCTGAGCACGGTTGCCGGGATCATGTCCCGTCCCGTGCTGACCGTGCCCATGTCGGCGACGCTGGCGGAAGCGTGGCAGCTTCTTCTCGTCTCCGGCCTGAGGCATCTGGTCGTCCTGAACGCGAACGGCAGCACCGTAGGCGTGCTGAGCGACCGCAACGTCCTCGCCGAGGTGTCGGCCACCACCGAGCACCTTGGCCGCCGGCACGTGGCTGACGTCATGGCGCAGGTGCCCCTCGTCCATGTGCGCCCCGACGACTCGCCCGTCCATGCCGCCGAGGTGATGACCTCGAACCTGGTGGAGGCCGTGCCCGTGCTCGAGGATGATGGCGTGCTGTCGGGCATCGTCACGGAGTCAGACATCGTGCGCTGGGTGGTCAGCGGGCGGATGTGACCAGGCGGTCAGCCTCACGCCCGGGCGTGGACCCCCTCTAGTGTTGCGCCATGGCGAACGGCAACGACCGGCTGGTGTGGATCGACTTGGAGATGACAGGTCTGGATCCCTCCCACGACGAGATCTGCGAGATCGCCTGCATCGTCACAGACGGCGACCTCCACGAACTCGACGAGGGGATCTCCCTGGTCGTCAAGCCCTCCGACGGTCCCCTCGCCACGATGGACGATGTCGTCGTGAAGATGCACGCCGACTCCGGGCTCATCCACGAGATCCCCGACGGCACGAGCGTCGGGGAGGCCGAGGCCCAGGTGCTCGCCTATGTGCGACGGCACATACCCGAGGCGCGCAAGGCACCCCTCGCCGGCTCCAGCGTGTACGTCGATCGTGGATTCCTCGCACGTTACATGCCCGATCTCGACCGACATCTCCACTACCGACTCGTCGACGTGTCGAGTGTCAAGGAGATCACCAAGCGCTGGTACCCGCGCGCGTTCTTCAACACCCCGGAGAAGACCGGCAACCATCGGGCCCTGGGTGACATCCGGGACTCCATCGCCGAACTGCGCTACTACCGCGACGCGGTTTTCGTGCCTCCTCCCGGACCGGATACCCCCACCGCGCAGGCCCTCGGTCAGGAGCACGCCATCGAGGTGACCGCCACCAATGACACTCGGCCGACCTGAGGCCGGACGCAGTCGCAGCGCGCGGCTGAGATAGACTCACGGCTCCGCGTTGATCACCGTCGGGGCGGAATGGTGGGTGTAGCTCAGTTGGTAGAGCACCTGATTGTGGTTCAGGTGGCCGCGGGTTCAAGTCCCGTCACTCACCCCAACGTTTGTCAGGAAGACCGCCCCGCCAAGTTCCCGTGGGGGCAACGGACATGACCGGATCGTGTCGTCACCCGCGGCTGTCCTCGAGAGCGGGGTGTCTGTCGTGCCTGCTCGCACAGGCCAAGCAGAGCTGCGGGGACCGCTATCGAATCGGTTGACATCGTTACGAGGGAATCTCCGCTCGGGGAGGAGGATCTTCCCTGCGGCACGAGCCATGACGGAAGGGCGATTTCTACGGGGATCCGAATGGATCGCGGATGGGATGCGCCAGCGAGTCGGTAGTGGGGAGGAGCCAATTGGGGTGGCAGACCATGGCACAGCATCGAAGGAACCCACTCACGCTGCTGATCTCCAGGGACTACCAATCCGGCCCGAAAAGCCATACGATTAACCAATGTATCCATACCTGCTCCCAAGTGGCACATGGGACAGGAGTTGTCAGACCGACTCTTGGGCTGGGGACGCGAAAGCCACCTTGCTCAGTGCTGAATCGCTGGACGCTCTCACGAAGCCGGTGATGCGACTCCTGTTTGCCGTGCTAAGGCTGCGGGCCCGACACGCGAGTACGCCAGAACCCGCGAGGGAAGCAGACGCAGTGCCGGACAGCCCACCTGCATCACGGAATCTGCAGTAGGGCACACACATCACCAAGTGGATTGGCGGCGGTCTCAATTGATGTCCTACATATCTCCAATCGATCGGCTTTCCATCAGCCAGATTTCGACACCTTCGTGGAGTTTTGAGCAGGATGCACTTCACTACGCCGAAGCTGGGATCAACGGGATTGGGGTGTGGCGAAACAAGCTCGATGCACTAGGAATCCCCGAGGCACTCGCGGCGATGGACAAACACGGTCTGAAGTGCGCAAACCTTGTTGGCCAGATACCGCTCGCAGGTCGGATGCATCACCTCGATGAGGAGCTCATCCGCGAGGGATTAACACTCCTCAACGTGGCCCACACGCTGCGCACACAGGTCGTGGTTTCTATTCCTTGGGACATGCACGGTCGCTCTCCGGAGCTGATGCGCGCGCTGACTATGGAGACCCTTCAGGCGTTGTCCCCGACGGCCAAGCGCTTCGAACTCACCATTGCGCTCGAACCTGTTCGT
>JBIIJX010000071.1:0-10953 GCA_044233495.1 Candidatus Nanopelagicales bacterium | reverse complement strand
CAGGCTACTTGGCCTGATCGGAGGAGTTCTTGTCACGGGTGATCGAGCCACCGCTGGTGTCGAAGTCCGCCAGCGGCTCCTTGACGGGCCATCGGATGAGGACGGTGATGCCCACGACCAGGATCACGATCCCGACGATGACCTCGACCATCTGCAGGGCAGAGCCCTGGGCGAACTCGAGGACGCTCGCGCCGATCTCCTGCACCAGGATGAACACCGCCATCACCAGGACGAACCAGCCGAAACCCTTGCGCAGCCGGTCCGGGTGGACGCGTCCGGATATCCCGGCGCCGAGCAGGGCACCGACGATCGCGAATCCCGTCACGACGAGGACGACGACCCAGTTGAAGGACGTCTCCGGGTTCCATGCGATGAGTCCACTGGGACCGCCGAACGTCACGGCATAGCCGATGAACCCGGCGACCGACTTCATCATGACGACGAGCAGCGAGGTGCCGACCGCTGCCTGCATCGGCAGTCCGCCGAGCAGCACGAGTGCAGGCACGACGAGGAAGCCGCCGCCTGCACCGACGAGACCCGTGACGAGACCGACGATGAAGCCGTCGAGCAGGATGCGGAACAGGGGCATCCCGTGGTGCGCCTTGCCCTCGACCTGCTTGCGGCCGCGCAGCATCGCAACGGCGGTCGCGCCCATCATGATGGCGAAGGCCGCCAGCAGCAGGGATCCCGGCAGCCTGGAGCCGATCTGACCGCCGGCGAACGCACCCGCCATCCCGGCCACGCCGAACAGCAGGCCCGTCTTCCAACGCACTCGGCCCGCGCGGGCATGCTGAATGAGCCCGAAGAAGGACGTGACGGCGACGACGAAGAGGCTGGCCGCGATGGCCTGCTTCGGGTCGAAGTCCATCACGTAGACGAGCACCGGGGTCGTCAGGATCGACCCGCCTCCCCCGAGCAGGCCGACCGCCATCCCGATGACGATGGACAGGATCGCCGCGAGCCAGAGCATCAGGGGTTCCGTTCCGGTCGAGGCATCAGCGGGTGACGGATCCGCTCATGCCTGGGGCAGCTGGTTGTCGACGTAGTAGGCGCGGACCTGCGGCATGACAGGTCGCATCATGAACATCGGACGCCGGAGTCCGTCCTTGTTCGGGCCCGGCCTGGTCCACGACAGCCACTCGCGGTAGACCTCGCGCGACTTCGCGGTGTCGACGACGACGTCGCCGTACTTGTCCTCGTCGTGGGCCTTCTCCACGCGTACCCGCTGGTGCCAGCAGTGCATGCCCGAGTGGGTGTCGGGGTGCACCGCGAACGCGAGGTTCTGGTGGACTCCCGGATCCTCCCAGTGGATGCGCATGGAGTCCGGATCGTCGCTGACGAAGGGGCGGACACCCTCCTTGTACCGCAGCCTCCAGCGGCCGTCCTCGAGGCGGCCGACGTCGACCTTGCCGCTGACCCAGCGGCTTCCGGCATCGTCCGTGGTGCGCCAGCGGCCCATGTGGTGCGACAGGGCGATGACCCCGGGCTTGATGCCCTCGGTCGCCCAGATGCGTGCGACGAAGTACCCGATCTCGGTGTTGACGCGCACCATGTCGCCGGTGTCGAGGCCCAGCGCCCGGGCATCGATGTTGTTCATCCAGACGGGATGCTTGTTGCTGATCTCGTTCAAGTACTTGGCGTTGCCCGAGCGGGTGTGGATCAGCGTCGGGAGGCGGAAGGTCGGCACGAGGGCCATCTCGCCCTTGGCGTGGTCCATGCCGTCGTGATGGACGTGCGACTTGATGTAGCAGGGGACGGCGTACTCGGGCCAGCCGAAGTCCGCCATGGCGGGCGAGTAGAGCTCGAGCTTGCGCGAGGCGGTGAGCCACCCCGCGACCTCGGAGCCGTCCTCGAGCCGGATCCCGACGGCGCCGGCCTCGCCGACCAGCGGCTTCTGGGTCTCGGGGGTGATCGGCTTGCGCAGGACCCCGTGCTCGTCGGCGACCGCGCCGTCGAGCTCCGCGGGAGTGAGGGCTCGCTCGTCCTGGCGGTAGAGACCGTTGACGATCTCGACCGCCCCGTACTTGCGCATGTACTCCAGCGGGGTGAGGCCTTCCCGCTCCGCCTTCTCCGGCAGGCCCGGGACCTGGTTCTCGAAGATCCAGCCGTAGTACTCGTCGACGGTGATCTTCTCGCCCGGCCGCGTCGGCGCCTCGAAGTACTTGCGGATGCCCAGGGACCCGTCGGGATCAATACGCCACGACAGCTCGATCCAGAACTCCGTCTCCTCCCAGACCTCGCCTGGATTGGACTGACGGGTGTCGGTGATGTTCTCGCCCATCCGGTTGAGCGCGACCCGACGGACGGGCTGGCGGAAGCCCAGCCACTTGCCCGCGTACTGCTCGTACGACTGGGTGTCGTGCCGCTCGGTGCCATGGCCGAAGGGCAGGACGTAGTCGGCGAAGATCGCAGTCTCGTTCCAGGTGGGCGTCATGGCGACGTGGCAGCCGACGAGGTTCTCGTCGGAGAGCGCCTCGATCCAGGTGAAGCCGTCCGGATTCGTCCAGACCGGGTTGTAGACGCGCGAGAAGTAGGTGTCGACCTTCGCGCGGCCGTCGAGCAGGAAGTGCGGCAGCAGGATCGACAGCTCGTTGGTGGACAGCGGGAACTCCGCGGGCCACAGCAGCTCGTTCCAGGAGTTGTGTCCGCCCGGCATCGTGGGGCCGTGCGGGATGAACTTGTTCCAGCCGTTGGGGCTCGTGCCGCCCTTCTGGCCGATGCTCCCGGTCAGCACCGTCAGGAAGAACAGGGCACGTGCGACGGCCCAGCCGCCGAGGTTGCCCGCACTCGAGGCACGCCAGGTGTGCGCGGCGAGCTTGCGGTCGCAGCCCGCGACCAGCCTGGCGACCCGCTCGATCTGCTTGGCCGGCACACGGCACTCCTGTGCCGCGAACTCGAACGTGTACCTCTGGTAGTCCTCGGTGAGCGCCCGCTTGAAGGCCTCGAAGTCATGCGCGTCCTGATCCGGGTGCAGGGCCTGCATGTAGGTGGACCAGTTGACCCAGCGCTGGATGTAGTCCCATTGGACGGCGTCGGTTCGCATCAGGTACGCCGCGATCGACAGCAGCATCGCCGCCTCGGTGCCCGGCCAGGGCGAGACCCATTCGTCAGCATGGGAGGCCGTGTTGGAGAGGCGCGGGTCCACCACGACGAGTTTGGCCTCGCCGTGCACCTTGGCATCCATGATGCGCTGGGCGTGGGGGTTGAAGTAGTGACCGGACTCCAGGTGCGCGGAGAGCAGCAGGATGACCTTCGCGTTCGCGTGGTCGGGGGATGGTCGGTCGTAGCCGCCCCACAGCGAATAGCCGAGTCGCGCGCCGGCGGAGCAGATGTTGGTGTGCGTGTTGTTGCCGTCGACGCCCCAGGTGAGGAGCACCCGCTCGATGAAGCCATCCTCGCCGTGGCGACCCACGTGGTACATCACCTCGTTGCGACGATCCTCCTGGATGGCCCGGCGAATGCGGCCGGCGATGTCGTCCATGGCGTCTTCCCAGGAGACGCGCTCGAACTTGGCCTCGCCGCGCTTTCCCGTTCGCTTGAGCGGGTACAGGATCCGCTCGGGGTCGTTCGCCTGGTTGATCGTGGCCGGGCCCTTGGCGCAGTTGCGGCCGCGTGAACCCGGGTGGGCCGGGTTGCCCTCGATCTTGACGACCTCCTTGGTCTCCTTGTCGACGTAGGCGAGCAGGCCGCAAGCGGACTCGCAGTTGAAGCAGGTAGTGGGCACGAGCATGTAGTGCTTCTCGACCTTGCGCGGGTGTGCCTTCGCGTCGTACATGACGACGTCGTCCCAGGTGTCGACCGGCGGGTAGTTGGAGACCGTCTCGCGGACGCGGAGCCCGTGGGCCTCCGGCCGCGACGAGTCCACAGGAGTGGCCGCGGGCGTGCCCTTGGTGCCGGATCGTTCGCGTCGCTTCATCGGCTGCGTTCCTTCCCGGACGTCTGTGCGTGGTCGAGGTTCATGGTGTGACGGTCATTACGACAGAGGCGGATCCTGGGCCGCCTTGACGAAGACCTTCTCGTGAAGGATGAGGGCCGGCTGCACGATGAGCCCGGCCAGCACCGCGAGAGCCACGGATCCGCCGAGTGCGGTGCCGAGCGCGAGGAGGGCGCCGATGACGGAGAGCAGGACCGACCCGACCCAGAACTGCCGGCGGTAGCGGCCGTGGGTGATGGCGTGCGCGGCGATCTCGGCGTTGCGCGTGGGGTGCTTCCCGCCGAACTCCACCGCGGTGATCAGCAGGTGCGCGATGACACCGGCGATGAGGGCCCACGAGAGCCACTCCATGGTGGCCTCGCCTGTGCCGAAGATCGGGCCCAGGACCAGGAGGGCACCCGCACCGACCATGACCGCCTGGGCGAGCAGATGCCAGAAGAGCACCGGGGACTGCCACAGGTCGCGTCCCTCGGCCTGGCCGAACAGGAAGGCCGTGTATCCGGCGGTCATGGCACCGGCCGGAATCGCGAGCCAGGCCAGCGGCACGAGTACCCCACTGAAGTCGCCCCAGCCGAGTTCGGTGACCGCGCCCGCGAGGAACCACAGCCCACCCACCGCAGCACCAAGGGTCAGGAAGATCCCGCCGAGGGCGAGCCAGGAGCGCCGGTTGATCTTGCGGGGGTCGAGCAGGAACAGGAAGCGGTCAGGCCGCTTGAGGTCCCAGATCAGCAGGGCCGCGGTGATCACCAGGAACACCTCCGTCACCAGCGGGGCGATCGTGGTGAGCATCAGGGACCGGTCGGAGGTCATCAGGAGGACGAGCGCTCCCACGATGAGCGCCCCGGCGGCGATCGACTTCGTCCACAGGTAGGTCCAGACCTTCCAGCCCCAGGGTCGGGGGTGGGAGGTGTTGTAGGTCAGCCGTGCCTGCGACACCGGGTCGCCCGGGAGGTCGCCGGCGGTCTCCAGGCGCAGGGCGTCCGGCTGTGCCCACAGGTAGGAGCCATCGACCGGGGCGGCCAGCGGGTCGAGGACCGACTGGTCGGCGCCGATGTAGTAGGTGTTGGGGCGCGTGCCCTGCTCGGGCGTGCGGACGTTGATCGGCTCGATGCTCAGGAACCTCGAGATGCCGCTGGACGGGTCGTCGATGTCGCCCATCCAGATGGACTGCGTCGGGCACACCTGCACGCAGGCCGGCTCCAGGCCGGCGTCGATCCGGTGGGCGCAGAAGTTGCACTTGGCCGCGGTGTGGGTGTTCTCATCGATGTAGATGGCGTCGTACGGGCACGCCTGCATGCACATCTTGCAGCCGATGCACAGTTCGTTGTCGAAGTCGACGATGCCGTCGTCACGGATGAAGAGGGCCTGGGTGGGGCAGCCCTTCACGCAGGGGGCGTCGGTGCAGTGGTTGCATCGCATGACGCCGAACTCGCGCGTCGTGTCGGGGTACTCCCCCTTCTCGACGTACTTGACCCAGGTGCGGAACTGGCCCAGTGGGACGTCATGCTCGGTCTTGCATGCCACGGTGCAGGCATGGCAGCCGATGCACGTGCGCTGGTCGATCGCGAAGCCATACCGCACAGTCGCTCACTTCTTCCGGACGTAGAACTTCAGGACGTCGCCCTCTTCGGACGACTCGACCAGCTCGTTGCCGGTCTGCGACACCCACGCGGGCACATCGGATCGAGCCCCTGCATCCGTCGCGATGATCAGCATGACATCTCCCGCCTGCAGATCCTTGGCCGCCTTCGCGGTCATGAGGATCGGCATCGGGCACTTCTGGCCGGTGGCATCGACGGTCTTGGTCACGTCCATGGTTTCTCCTTGGTGACGGTCGGTTTGTGCGCTGTCGTGCGCGGGTCAGATGAAGAGGCTGATCTCGGACTTGGACATGCGTGCGAGGGCGGTGGCAGCGCCGGCGGGCTCCGCGAGGCCGGGCAGCATCTGGTCGTAGCGGATGCCCAGGAGGTCCATGGTCATCTGGCACGGCCAGACCTTGACGCCCATGTCGAGGCACATCTCGAACAGGTCCTCCGGGGGCATCAGGTTGTTCTTGCCGGCGACCTTTCGCATCATCCACTTGCCCATCCCGCCCATGTTCATCTTCGACAGCTTGGCGCTTCCGAAGCCGGGGGCGTTCATGCCGCCCAGCATCTTCGTCATGGAGTCGTGGCCGATCTTCTCGCCGTCCTTGACCAGAGGGAACAGGCCCCAGAAGGTGGCGAAGATGGTGACATCCATGCCGTTGGCCGCAGCCGTCGAGGCGAGGATCGTCGTGGGCCAGAGCTTGTCGAGGTCACCGCTGAAGGCGATGATCGTCATCATCTCTTCCTTGGATCCGGCTGAAACGTCTGACATGGCTGTGCTCCCCTCGGTTGGAAGGACCGTAGATGTCACGGCTCCAACATGCAAGCACTATCTTCGTAAAAAGCCTTCCCAATGCTCAAAAACTGCATTAGCGTCCGCGCATACATGGAATCAAGGGGCGAGGACGCTTTCTCATCCTTTCCGATAGGAAATGAGTTCTCGACTCCCGCCGAGATGCGTAGGAGGTCGCCGATGGCGCGCACCGTCACGACACGGGAGCTGTACGACGAGATCAACGCCGGCACGGTGCCGATGATCCTCGACGTGCGCAATCAGGACGAGTTCGCAGCGTGGCAGGTCGAGGGCACACGTCCGGTCGAGACCCGCAATCTTCCGATCTGGCTGGCGGTCGAGCAGGTCGAAGACCTGGTCAAGGAGATCCCGCAGGACACCGTCGTCATCTGCGCCCATGGCAACGGCAGCGACCTGCTGCTCGACATGCTGGCCGACGAGGGAAAGGACTGCCGGAGCCTGGAGGGAGGCACTGCAGCATGGGCCGAGCTGCTCGTGCCGAAGCGGCTGCCCACCACGCCCGAGGGCGTCGTCGTGTGGCAGGTGCAGCGCCCGTCCAAGGCCTGCCTGTCCTACGTCATCGGCGTACCCGGCCGCAATGCCATCGTCATCGACCCGGCTCGCTTCCCCCAGGACTACCTCGATCTCGCCGCATCAGAGGACATGACGATCACGCACGTCATCGACACGCACGTGCACGCCGATCACATCACCGGTGGTCCGCAGCTCGCCGCCGCGGTGGGTGCGACGTACCACGTCCCGATCGAGGACACCGGTCGTGCACCGACCCCCTTCGCCAACACCCCGCTCCAGGACGGTGCACAGATCGACCTCGGGGACGCGACGGTCCAGGTGCTGAACATCACCACACCCGGCCACACCCCCGGCTCGACGTGCCTCAACATCCCGGGCCGCTACCTGATCACCGGAGACACCGTGTTCGTGCGCGGCATCGGACGCCCGGACCTGACGGGGCGCGCGGAGGAGCTCGCGACGGATCTCTTCCACACCGTGCACGACAGACTGCAGCCGCTCGATCCGGAGACGGTCGTCCTGCCTGCCCATTGGTCCTTCGCGAACGAGATCGACGATCAGGGGCTCGTTCAGACGCCACTCGGGCACATCTTCGAGTCGACCCTCCTGAGCGAGGCCGACCTGACCGCCTTCATCGAGCAGATCATCACGTCACTGCCGTCGGCCCCCGACACCTACGACACGATCCGTCTGGTCAACTCCGGACGTCAGGAGGCCACCGCGGAGCAGCTCGAGATCCTCGAGATCGGCAAGAACCAGTGCGCCGCCTCGACGACGACGTGAACTAGCCTTTCGCCATGGACCGCCAGACGTCGAACGAGCTGCACGAGCTCCACGCGCGGATCTGCAAGGCCATCGCCGACCCCAAGCGCCTGCTCATCATCACCGAGCTGCGCTCAGGGCCGATGACCGTCGGGGAGCTGGCCCTGTCCCTGGACATCAGCCAGTCCAACACCAGCCAGCACCTGGCGGTGCTGCGCGAGCGCGGCGTCGTGACCTCCACCAAGGACGGGCTGAACGTCTACTACGAGCTGACCAGCGACAAGGTGGTCAAGGCGATCGACCTGCTCCGGGAGTTCATGGCGGACCAGCTCGGCGAGCAGAGCCGCCTCGGGCGGGCTGCACGAAGGGTGGCGCCGGCGCGAAGGCGCAGCGCATGACATACACATGCTGATGTACGTGTCTGTCCTTGACCCGCCGTTTCCAGTTGCTCCTCGAGCCTGCGCTGGCGCATACTCGGCGACGACGGCCCGCTCAGGGGCGACTGACCCGCGCCACCTCGCCCTGATGGAGCATGCCGCCCGTCACCACCGTGGTGTTGATCCCGCGGAGGCGGAGTTCCCGGCCCTCCGGCGTGTTGGTCTGGCGCAGCGCCGGCATGCCGAAGCGCGCCTGGAACTTCTCGCAGCCCGTGTGCGGCAGGTCGGTGACCTCGAGCACCACCTCGCTGAACTCCAGCCTCGTGCCCGTCGGCAGGTTTGACGTGCTGAGGTCGAGATCGACGTAGAGCTGGTCACCGGCGAGCGGGATGCGATCCTCCGTGGCGGCGATGAGCCGGGCGAACCGGGTGTTCATCACGGTGACCTGATCGCCCGGATGCGCCGAACCATCGGGCGTCATGCGACTGCCGCGGGCCTCCCAGGAGTCCCCGGCGAGACCGTGGTCGGCATCGACTTCGACCTGCGGTACGACGAGCCGCGCATCAACGGCAGGTCGGATGACGATCAGATCCAAAGATCCGGTGTCGCGCGGCGACTGCCTCACCGAAGCCATCCCCGCATCCACCTGCTCGGCAGTCAGATGGAAGGCGTCCTCGTCGTCGGTCGCGCTCATGGTTCGCTCCTGTACTCGGGCGGTCAGCGGGAGGCACGCGGCGGTGGCGCGCCAGGTGGTGGACCGCCCGGTGGTGGACCGCCACCCGGACCGCCTGGGCTCACGACGAAGCTCTGCGCGATGCTCCCTGCGAAGGCGTTCGGCACGCTCGGGAACTCCTCGGTCAGGAAGTAGGCATAGGTGCCCTTCGGATACTCGGGCGTGACGCAGTAGCGGCCGTTGGCTGCATCAAGGTCCCCCGAGCCGGCGACGTACTCGTAGTCCTGGTTGAACCAGCCGTTGTACGTGCCCCCCGGACCGGACGGGCGCGTACCGGACTTCAGGCGGTAGGAGGAGCGCATGGCCCTGACCCGCCCGGGCTTGCGCGCGTTCGCATAGCCATCACGCACGTAGATCGGGAAGCCGTCGCCCGCCCAGCCGACGAGCGGGGAGTGCCGCGAGTCGCCGAGCACGTCGAGCAACCCCTCGGGAATGCCGTGATAGTGGTAGGCCCCCGTGGGCTGGACGTGCGCATGGTTTGCGTCCATGCCGAGGTTGATGCCGCCGCCGAGGGCGTAGTACTGCCAGCCGCTGTTGCGATCGTTGTTCCAGAACTCGGCTGCGAACGGATCGAACAGCACCCCGTCGACGGAGATGCCGAAGGACTGCGGGATGGCAAAAGCCGTGATGGCCGTCTGCTTCGGCCGCGTCGGAAGCGTGAACGAGTACGACTGCGCCGAGATGGAGTTGGGGCAGTTCGGATTCGGGAATGCCCCCGGCGTGGAGTCCGGTAGGCCGTTCGAGGCGATCGTGCGCACCCCCTTGCGCACCCTGACAGTGACCTTGCACCCCGTACGCGCATTGCGGATCGTGTAGTCGCCCATCACGTCGATCGCGCTCTCGCCCTCCGCTGCGAACGCGCGCAGAGCCGTCGTGCCGGATGCCGTGACGGCGAACCCCAACGACAGCCCGGCTACCAGGACACTGCGACGGCTGATCGGCACGTTTCGCAGCCTATAGTCCGACTATGCTTCCCCGTGGTCGCTTCGCGTCCGTCGCTCTCGCCGCTGGCCTCGTCACCGGCCTCGCTGCCACCATCGGCGCGCTGCCTGCCCACGCGGCCGATGACGACGCCTACGTGCACCAGGTGGGCACCTACGACTACCTGACGCAGCCGGACTTCACCGGCCTGGCCCCGCTGTCGGTCGCCATCGACGGCGCATCGCTCGGCCTGGGCACCTTCGACGGCCTCGACGGCGAGTTCGTCATGGTCGCCGGTGTTCCATACCGCGTCGGCATGGACGGCCTACCTGCCGTCGTCGATCCGAGTCGCTCCACTCCGTTCGCCCAGGCCATCGACTTCCGGCCCGACACCTCCGGTCCGGTCGCGCCTGGCACGACCTGCGCGAACCTCGCACCGGTGATCCAGCAGCTCGCCGGGACTGACGAGGGCGTCGTCGCCGTGCGTGTACGTGGGACGTTCTCCGAACTCGTGACGCGCAGTGTTCCCGCGCAGCGGGCGCCCTACCCGTCACTGGCCGAGGTCGTCGCCCAGCAGGCGACGTTCCCCCTTCCCGGACGTCGCTCCGTGCTCGTGGGCTTCTGGCAGGGGCCGGACATGAAGGGGCTGGGCCAGCCGGGCCTGCACCTGCACGGCGTCACCGGGGATCGCAGGGCCGGAGGGCACGTGCTGTCATGCGTGGTCGGCTCCGACGTCCAGGTCTCCGTGCAGCGAGCGTCGGGGGTCGTCGTCCACTCCGACCACTGATCACGCCGGCACACCAGTGTCGTGCGGATCGTCCAGTCGGCTGATCCGGAACCTGTCCCTGCGCGTCACGAGGGCCCCGGTCACCACAGCCATCAGGAAACCGGCGGCCAGCACCGTCGGTCGCGGGCCGAAGGCATCGGACACCACACCCCACGCCAGGCTGCCCAGCGGCGCCGTGAGCGTGAACACCATCAGCCGCAGGGCCAGAACACGTCCGCGGAAGGGATCCGCAACGATCGCCTGGGTCGCGGTGTTGATCGACGCGACGACGGCGAGGAAGCACCCGCCTATCACCGCCAGCGCAACTATGCCCACGGCGAAGGTCGGCGCGAGCGCGAACACCGCGAGCGCGACCGCGTACAAGGGCAGCCCGACGATGACGATGCTGCTGCGCCGCAGACCCCATCGTGAGCTGGCCACCATGGGAGCGGCGGCGAGGGCACCTATGCCGAGCGCGGCGTTCATCGCCCCCAGCTCCGCCGGGCCGACGTCGAACACGTCGCCGGCGAAGACCACCGTGAAGGCG
>JBIIJX010000070.1:0-10962 GCA_044233495.1 Candidatus Nanopelagicales bacterium | reverse complement strand
GTGCTGTCGGCGATCTCGGCCGCGTGCAGAAGTGCCTTGGTGGGAATGCAGCCGCGGTGCAGGCAGGTGCCACCCAGCTTGTCCTTGTCGATGAGGATCACCGACTTGCCGAGCTCCGCAGCACGCAGGGCGCAGGCGTAGCCTCCGCTGCCGCCTCCGAGGATGACCAGATCTGCGTGCGCCACTGGGGACTGCTCCTGTCCGTCGCGAAAGTCGAAGTTGTCGCCTCTATCCTTCCACCTCGCGCGCGTGGCTCAGACAGACCCCTCCGCCATCTCGGCCGCGACCTGGACGAAGGTGCGCACGGCCGCTCCTGTCCCGCCCTTGGGGGTGTACCCGTAGGCGCCCTTCTCGTTGAAGGCCGGTCCGGCGATGTCCATGTGGACCCAGGGCTGGCGGTCGGGGATGAACTCCCTCAGGAAGACACCTGCGCTGAGCATGCCGCCGAGCCGGTCTCCGATGTTCGCGATGTCGGCCACGGCGGAGTCGAGCGACGCCCGCAGGTCGGCGGGCAGCGGCATGGGCCAGGCGGACTCCCCGGCCGACTCGGCGGCAGCGCAGACCCGGGTGCGCGCCTCGTCGGAGTTGCTCATGACGCCGGCGATCCGTGCGCCGAGGGCGATCCGCTGAGCGCCTGTCAGGGTCGCCGCGTCGATGATGAGGTCGGGCTCCTGTGCCACCGCCATGCCCAGTGCGTCGGCCAGGATGAGCCGGCCCTCGGCATCGGTGTTGAGGACCTCCACCGTGGTGCCGTCGAACACGGTGATGATGTCGCCGGGTCGCTGCGCCGTGCCGCTGGGCATGTTCTCGGCCGTCGGCACCCAACCCGTGACGCGCACCGGCAGAGCAAGCCGGGCGATGGCCTGCACGGCACCGATGACGGCCGCTGCACCAGCCATGTCTGCCTTCATCTCATCCATGTTGGCCGCGGGCTTGATCGAGATGCCGCCGGTGTCGAACGTGATGCCCTTGCCGACGAGGGCGAGATGGGCGTGGGCACCCTTGGGGGCGTACTCCATTCGCACGAGCCGGGGCGCGTGGGCTGAACCCATGCCCACGGCGAGGATGCCCCCGCAGCCGTCACGTTCGAGGTCGGGCACGTCCCACACCGTGACCTTGACAGGCAGGTCGGCAACAGCGGCCACCGCGGCGTCGGCCAGCTCGGCCGGGTGCAGATGCGACGGGGGAGTGTTGACGAGATCGCGCGCGAGGAGCACGCCGTCGGCGACTGCGGACACCTCCTTGACTGCACGACGCTGCTCCGGAGTCGGAGTGCCGGCGAGCAGCAGGGTGATCGAGCGCACGGGCGCGGGACGTCCCTTGCTCGACTTGCCGCGGTGGGCGGTGAAGTCATAGGCCGCGAGCAGTGCGGCCATGGCGACGGCCACGAGTTGCTCGTCATCTGCGAGCGGGAGGCTGATCGCCACACGACGGGTGCCGGCCAGGGATCGCACAGCAGATCCCACGGCCCGCATGGTCGCCTCGGCATCCCAGTCCCCGGCGCCGATGCCCACGCCAACGACAACTGGTGCCTTGACCCCGTTGCCGCCTGGAACCCGGGTGAGGTCGCCGACCTTGCCGGTCGCACCCACGGCCGCGAAGGCGTCGGCCAGTCGTGCGCACTGGGCCGGGGCGATGCGCGGACTCACGACGTCGGGCCGCTTGCCTTTGGCCGGGGTCAGGGCGACGACGAGGGCGTCGGTCGAGGAGGTGAGGGGATTGCCGGTTGCCAGGGCGATCGTGGTCATTGCGGCACCCTAGCCAGTGACGGTCCGGCGGGCACCCGGGCCGCTAGCGTCCTCCCATGCCAGCGCTGCGTCGGAACCTGGGAGTCCTGGGCGCGATCGCCATCTCCCTGGCGGTCATGGGTCCCAGCATGGGTGTCTCCCTGAATCCCCAGGCCATCGCCGAGCAGGTCGGCGCGGCCGTGCCCACCACCTTTCTCATCGCGACCGTGCCCCTGTCCATCATCACGGCATCGTTCGTCATCCTCACTCGCCGGCGAGGATCCGCCGGGTCGCTCTTCGGTCTCGTGGGCGCTGAGATCGGCCCGCGGACGGGCACGAGTGCGGGGCTGTGGCTGCTGGCCTGCTACGTCTGCGCTTCTGCCATCACCGCGCTGTCGTTCGGCATCTTCACGACCACCTTCCTGCAGGAGATGGGGTGGCCCACGAGTGCGGCGCTAGTGCCCGTGGCCATCGCGCTGCTCATCCTCCCGGTCACGACCTTTCTCGCCGGCCGGACGATGCGGACCCTCGGCCACGTGCTCCTCGTCCTCGAGGGACTGACGATGGTCGCAATCCTCGTCGTCGTCGGGATCACGTGGTTCGAGCTCGCGAACGGCGGCGGTCCCCAGGGGCAGACCGTGAACCTCAGCGACTTCACGCTCGAGGGCGTCTCCGCCGGAGCCGTGGCGCTGGCGCTGACGTTCGCACTGCTGTCGAGTGCCGGTTTCGAGGGCTCGGCTGCTGCGGGAGAGGAGGCCGACGAGCCGAGGCGCACCATCCCCATGGCGCTGGTCATCACGACCACGGTGACGACCGTGTTCTTCATCGTGGTCTCGATGGTCGCCGTATGGGCATTCGGTACCACTCCTGCAGAACTCGACGCGTTCACGTCATCCGGCTCCCTTCCTGCCGACATGGCCAACGTCTACGTCGGAGACCTGATGGGCGACCTCATCACGCTGGGCGGTGCGGTGTCCTCGTTCGCATGCATGATCGGTGCCCAGGTCGCGGGCGGACGCGTGCTGTTCGCCTTCGGGCGTGACGGGGTCCTGCCACGGCGCTACGCGACACTGTCCAACCACGGCACACCGGTGCGGGCGAGCGTCACGATCGGAGTCCTGTCCTGGCTGTTCGCCGCGTTCGCCTGCCTCGTCACCGGGTTCGACGCCTTCGATGCATTCGAACTGACCAGCGATTCCGCCGGCCTGCTGTTCGCCGGCGCCTACAGCACGGCATGCGCCGCGGCGGCCGTCGTGCTGTGGCGGGGGGATCGCGGGCGGGGGTGGGCTGCAGTGCCGGCCTTCGGCATCGCCATCCTCGTCGCCATGATCGGACTGCAGCTGTTCCCGCTGCCGTCGGGATGGGAGCTGATCGCCCCGGTCGTCGCCCTGTCGGCGCTGCTGGCGGGCGCGGTCGTGGGCCGCACGCGCGGGCATCGCGCCGACTCCGTCCTGTCGGAGCCGGGAGGGTGAGAATCGGCACTACGGTGCAGGCATGACCGAAGCAGCACGCAAGCACACGCCCCTGCACGACCGGCACATCGCTGCCGGAGCCAAGATGGCCGACTTCGGCGGCTGGGACATGCCGATCGAGTACCAGGGCACCGTCGCCGAGCACACGGCAGTGCGTGCGGCCGCCGGTGTCTTCGATGTCTCGCACATGGGCAAGGTCGGTGTGAGCGGTCCGGGTGCCATTGCGTGGCTGAACGGTGTGCTGGCCAACGACCTCGATCGCATCACCTCAGGACACGCCCAGTACTCGATGCTGCTCAACGAGTCCGGAGGTGTCGTCGACGACCTCATCGTCTACCGGTGGTCCGACGACGAGGTGCTGGTCATCCCGAACGCCGCCAACGCCGCTGCCGTCCTCGCGGCACTGCGCCCGCTCGCGCCCGCTGGGATCACGATCGACGATCGCCACCTGACGCACGGCATCATCGCCGTCCAGGGCCCGCACAGCGCGGAAGTCCTCACGGGCATGGGACTGCCGACGGAGCACGACTACATGGCGATGCAGCAGGCGGACTTCCACGGGCACTCGGTGGTCGTCTGCCGCACCGGCTACACCGGTGAGCACGGTTACGAGCTCGTGGCACCCAATGAAGTGCTCGGTGATCTCTGGGACACCCTCGTGGCGGCGGGGGAGTCCTTCGGTCTCGTGCCCGCCGGCCTCGGCGCGCGCGACACGCTGCGCACGGAGATGGGCTATCCGCTGCACGGCCAGGACATCAGCCCCACGATCTCCCCGGTCCAGGCGATGCTCGGCTGGGCGGTCGGCTGGGACAAACCCGCCTTCACCGGTCGCGATGCAGTGCTCAGGGAGAAGGAGCAGGGCCCGTCGCGCCGACTGCGCGGGCTGATTGCTCTCGAGCGCGGCATCCCGCGCCCGCACATGCACGTGCACCGCCCCGTCGACGGTGACGACGGCCTCGCAGGTGCCGTGATCGGCGAGGTCACCAGCGGTACCTTCTCCCCGACCCTGAAGCAGGGGATCGCCCTCGCGCTGCTCGACTCACAGGTGCAGGTCGACGATGAGGTGGTCGTCGACGTCCGCGGCCGCGCGAGCCGGTTCCGCGTCGTGAAGCCGCCGTTCGTCCAGCCCTCCACGCGCTGACGCTCTCTCGCCTAGGCGCGAGAGTCGTGCGTCATCGTCAGCATGGCGACGGTCACGCGTGCGCCCCAACCCTCGTCGTCATCGAGGTCCAGCGGCAGCCCGATGGGGACGTCGGTGCGATCGCGAGCTGCGATGCGTGCCGGATCCGCTGATGTCGACGCGGCGCGCCACCAGTGCCGGGCGCGGTGCGCGAGCCGGTCGGCGATGAGGGCGGCAGCCCACTCTTCGGTGCCGTCGACGATGCAGGGAGTGCGGCGTGCTGCCGCACCGATCAGGACTCCCGCCGCCATCGAGATGGCCCGGGCATCGAGCGCGTCGAGCAGGGCGAGGTGCTCTCCGAGCAGCGCCCGATGCTCGGCCATGGTGTCGCGGATGACTGAGCACTCCGCCATCCACTCTGCATCCGGCATGCCGACGGGTTGGCCAAGCACCGACGACGCGTCGCGCTTGGTGAGCAGCCCGATGATGGTGCGCGCCACGGTGTGGTCGGCGGAATCGGCCGGGGTGCGAGGGATCCGGGGAATGAGCAGGGTCGCACCCGAGTCCGCGGCCCGCTCCGCCGCGGCGAGCCCGGCGACCAGGGAGGTCGTGCAGTCGGCCTCGTCAGCGCCGGTCGTCACCCAGTCGACGACCACCGGGGCGTCACCGACACGGTGGGTCCACCAGGAGTCCAGTGCTGCCAGGGCACCCGTGAGCTCGGCCGGCGTTGCGACCGGGTCGTCGGAGGGCATGGTGATGCGACTGATCGCGTCGGCAACGGCGGAGGGGAGAGTCGTGTTCACGTCGCGACCAGTATGACGAGAACGACGGTGGTGGCGACCTCCCCGGCGGCGCCGAGGGTGTCGCCCGTGATGCCGCCCAGGCGTCTGCGCACCAGCAGCGAGACCAGCACCGCGCACAGCAGTGCGACGACGATCGCTGCGGCGGTGGCGAGGGCGGATGCCGCCCCGTGCGCCCGGCCGACGGACCCGGAGAACAGCAGCAGCCAGCCCAGAGCCGTCGCCCACGCTGCCGAGGCCGGCACCGATCCGGCGACGGCGGCGCCGAGCCCGTCGGGGCGCGCGGCGGGGATAGGCGGCGTGCACGACACCGTCATGGCGACGCGGCCGACGACGACCGCGAGCACCAGGGCACCCCCTCCGGCTCCCCGTTCGAGCAGGTCGCCCAGGGCGAAGGCCTGGAGCATCAGCACGAGGGCGAGGGTGACCACGCCGAACGGGCCGATGTCCGATCGGCGGGCGATCTCCAGGGCCGTGGCTGCCGGCTTCCCGCTGCCCAGGGCATCGGCGGTGTCCGCGAGTCCGTCGAGATGGAGGGCGCGGGTCACCCACGCGAGGGCGGTCAGTGCCAGCGCTGCGCCCACCAGGCCCGGCGTGGGTGTCAGGGAGACCAGTACTTGGGCGGCGACGGCGACGACGAGCGCGGGAACGAGGGCGACGGCGGGACCGAGCAGCATCGCCGCCCGCGCCTCCCGTCGTCCCACCTCCCGCGGAGCAGGGACGGGGATGCGGGTGAAGGTTCCGATCGCCAGACGCAGCCCGTCAGTGCTCACGGTCACTCACTCCGGCGCTGTCGAAGGTCGCCATCTCGGCGATGGTGGTGGCTGCCGCGGCGAGCATGGGCAGGGCGAGCAGGGCTCCGGTGCCCTCGCCCAGTCGCAGGTCGAGGTCCAGGAGCGGGGTCAGCCCCAGCGACGCCAGTGCGATGCGCGCAGCCGGCTCGGTCGACACGTGTCCGGCGGCCCACCATCCTCGAGCCCCGGGCGCGATCCGCTCGGCAACGAGTGCGGCGCTGCACGACACGATGCCGTCGAGGATGACGGGCACGCCCCGCTCGGCGGCGCGGACGAGAAGTCCGCTCATGGCGGCGATGTCGGGGCTGCCCACACGTGCCAGGAGAGCGGCCGGATCGTCGACCACCTCGCGCCCGCGATCCATGGCGGCGGCGATGGCCGCGCGCTTGCGCGCCAGGACGTCGTCGTCGATGCCGGTGCCGCGTCCCGTGACCGCGACCGCCTCGTGGCCGGTGAGCAGGCCGATCAGGGTCGACGCCACGGCGGTGTTGCCGATGCCCATGTCTCCCGCGATCAGCGCATCGGCCCCGGAGTCGATCGCGTCGTCGGCCAGTGTCGCGCCGAGCGCCAGTGAGGACTGCGCCTCGTCCGATGTCATGGCGTCCTCGCGGTCGATGGAGCCGCTGCCACGCCGGATGCGACCGGAGGCGACCTCCGGGGCGACGGTGTCGAGGTAGTCGCCAGGAGCGTCGACGCTGACGTCGACCACGCGCACTCGGGCGCCGAACTGGCGCGCGAGGACGTTCGCGGCGGCTCCACCGGCCACGAAGTTCGCGACCATCTGTGCGGTCACCTCCGGCGGGTAGGCCGACGTGCCGGCCTGTCGCGCGATCCCGTGGTCACCGGCGAAGATCACCAGGTGCGGGTGCGCGAAGGGCAGCGGGGGACAGCGTCCCTGAACCGCCGCCAGCCACGTGGCGGCGTCCTCCAGGCGACCCAGTGCACCGCCGGGCTTGGTCAGCTGCGACTGCCGATGGGCGGCCTGCTCGGCAGCGGTCGACGAGAGCGGGGCCACGGTGATCATCGGCCTGCTCCGGCGCGCGTCAGTTCGAGAGGCTGTCCGGCGACCACCAGCACAGTGCGATCGCATGCCGAGGCGAGTGCGATGTTGGCGATGCCGAGCAGGTCGCGGAAGAGCCGGCCCGAAGACGTGGAGGGAACCACGCCCATCCCCACCTCGTTCGACACCAGCACGACATCGCCCGTGTGCTGCGACACTGCGTCGGCGAGTGCGTCGATGCGACCACGTGCCTCGGTGAGGACGCCCTCGCGGTCACCGGCGTCGGTGCGCGCCCAGGCGTCGAGCTCGTCCAATTGCGCGGTGAGCCAGAGGGCGATGCAGTCCACCAGCACCGGACCTTCCGCGTCGAGCACGGTGCGGAGGTCGGTCGTCTCGACGGTCGTCCAGGTCGAGGGCCGACGTTGCCGATGCGCGTCGATGCGCTCCTGCCACTCCGGATCCTCGTCGCGTGCGCCTCCCGTGGCGGCGTAGGTCACGTCGGTCCGATGCGCGAGCAGGGCCTCGGCGTACGCGGACTTTCCCGACCGTGCACCTCCGAGCACGAGGGTTCTTCGCGAGGCTTGGCGCGAGCCATCGGTGTCGATCACGTCGTAGTCCTCCGGCAGTTCCATGCCCATCGCGGCCAACTCGATGCGCAAGGCGGATGTGGGCGGGTTGTGATGGCTCAGGTGCGTCGCGTACACACGGGTGGCAGCGCCGATCGAACCGTGCCGCCGCAGCACCTCGATCTGCTCGGGGAGAGTCTGCAGGTCCAGGTGTCCCGTGCCGTGATCGGAGGTGTTCCCGAAGGTCGCGTCGAGCAGCACGACATCGAACACGTGCGCCGGCAGGCCGATCTCTGCGGGATCGAAGGGCCCCGTGTCGGTGGCGTAGAGAAGGGCCCGGCCGTCGGTGGCCCTGACGGCGTACAGGAGCGCCTCGCTGGCAAGCAGGTCGCCGTTGCCGTGTCCATGGCGCGCGGGCAGTGCCTGCACGTGAATTGCACCGCGACGGGTCGGGAGATGGAGTTCCTCACCTGGCGCAACGGTGTGCAACTGCACCGGATCCTGGAGTCCGCACCAGTCGCGGCACAGCTCGATGGCGGAGGCCGGTCCCCACACGTGCAGGTCATGTCGCGCGTGCGCCCAGGCGCGCGTGAGCAGGAATGCCGGGTGCAGGTGGTCGGGATGGCCGTGGGTCAGCAGCACATGCTCGACGTCGGTCAGCAGGAGGGGCGCGGGAAGGTGCGGGGTAGTGGGGCCGCAGTCGATGAGCAGTGCCCCGTCGACGAGCGCGGCGCTCGGCCGTCGCGTACGACCGACCGCACGTTCGGCGCTGCAGGACGCGCAGGTGCAGAACGGATTCGGCCAGCCGTCGGCCGAGCCCGTGCCCAGCAGCGTGATCCGCACGTCAGGATCCGTCGCGCGGCGTCGGGACGAACTCCACCGGTGCCGCGAATGCGGCCCGGCGGGCCATGCGCCGCAGTGCGAGGAGAACCGGCCGGCCGGCGATCCAGATGAGCGCGACGGTGAGCAGGGCTCGCGGGATGTCGTACCCGAGAGAGGTCACGAGGCAGAAGCGCAGCCAGGACAGCAGGTTGTCAGCCGCGGATGCCCCCGGTGCGAAGGCGAGCTGCTCGGGCAAGGTACCCAGGAACGGCCAGAACCAGAGGTTCATGACGAACCCATAGGCGATGCAGGCCACGGCGGCGTACGCGGAAAGCAGGAGCAGTTCGCGACGCCCGGTCCAGCGGCGCGGCAGGAGGCCCGCTCCCAGTCCCACCCACGCGGCGGCGATCATCTGGAAGGGCAGCCATGGGCCGACGCCACCTGTGAGCAGGGCGGACGCGAACAGGCTCATCGCCCCGAGGGCGAATCCGAAGCCCGGACCAAGGGCGCGGGCGCCGAGGATGAGCACCACCCAGATGGGCTCCAAACCGGCGGTTCCACCACCGAGGGGGCGCAGCGCGCAGATGACGGCACTGAGCACGCCCAGCATCGCGATCGCCTTGGCGTCCATGCCGCCGTCGCTGACCTGAGCGAGGACGACGACGAGCAGCACCGGTATGACGACGGCGAAGATCAGCGGGGCATCCGCGGCATGAGCCACGGCTGTCGACTCCGGTGCTGCGATGAGCGGCCACAGGAAGGACACCAGGCCGATCACCGTGGCGAGTGCGATGGCCACCTGTGAGGACCTGCCGAGGCGAACGGCCTGCACCGTAGTCGTGAGATCTGCAGACGCAGTCGCGGGTGCCGTGATGAGGCTCATCCGGCCGCCTCGTTCTCCTCGAGGGCGAGCGCCACCTGCTGCACGGTGAGCCACGACTGCGGGGCGAGGATCTTGGCCACCTGTGGGGCGAACATCGGCGATGAGGTGACCACGTGCGACGTCGCTCCGTCGGCGACGATCTCACCGTCGGCGAGGATCACGACGCGGTCGGCGATCTCCGCCACGAGTTCCACATCGTGCGTCGCCAGGACGATGGCGTGCCCGGCGTCCGCCAGGTCTGCCAGTGCCGCGGCGAGTCGCGCCTTCGTCGGGTAGTCGAGGCCGCGTGTGGGCTCATCGAGAAGCAGCAGAGGGGGTCGCGCCGCAAGGATGATGCAGAGCACGAGCAGCAGGCGCTGGCCCTCGGACAGGTCGCGCGGGTGGATGCCGTCCTCGATCTCCGGCGCCATGAGAGCGAGGAGTGCGCGAGTCGTGCCCGGCTCGGCTGCCGCATCGCGATCGGACGTACGGCACTCCTCGGCCACTGTGGTCGCCTCGAGCAGGTCGGCCGGCTCCTGCGGCACAAGGCCGACGGAGTGCACGAGTTCACCGCCGGACAGCGCGCGCGGATCGCTGCCGTTCACGCGCACGGTGCCGGTCGGCTCGGGACCGACGCCGACGAGGGCGTTGAGGAGTGTCGACTTGCCGGCTCCGTTACGACCCATCAGGGCGACGATCTCCCCGGCTCGGGCACTGACGGACACGTGACGAAGGGCTGGCCGGTGTCCGTAGCGCACGCTGACGTCGGCGGTCGTGGCGAGCGTCACCTGCTCGGCCGACACCACCCGCAGTCGCGGCTGCTGGCCGACGAGGAGATCGCGGAGCGAGCCCGCAGCACGACGCGCATCGCGCACCGACAGGGGCAGCGGCTGCCAGCCAGCAAGCCGTGCGAGCTCGACGACCGGCGGGGCGATGGGTGCGGTGCGCATCATCTCGGCGGGAGCGCCCGAGGTGATCGGCAGGCCGCCGCCCGGCACGAGCACGATCTGGTCGGCGTACTGCACCACGCGCTCGAGCCGGTGCTCGGCCATCACGACGGTGACGCCGAGGTCATGCACGAGGCGCTGAAGCGCGGCGAGGACTTCCTCGGCGGCGCCCGGGTCGAGTGCCGATGTCGGCTCGTCGAGGACGAGAACCTTCGGGTGTGCTGAAAGCACGGCCCCGATCGCGACGCGCTGGCGCTGGCCGCCCGACAGAGTGCGCAGTGCTCGGTGCCGGATATCGGCCAGCCCAAGCAGGTCGAGCGTCTCCTCGACCCTGCGGCGCATGACATCGGCGGAGAGCCCGAGGCATTCCATTCCGTAGGCGAGCTCGTCCTCGACGATGTCGGTGACGAATCCGCTCATCGGATCCTGCGGCACGACACCCACAAGGTCGGCCAGCTCGCGCGGCGGGTGGGTCGCTGTGTCGCGGCCATCGACCAGCAAGCGCCCCGACAGCGTGCCACCCGTGAAGTGCGGCACGAGCCCGTTGATCGCGCGCAGCAGGGTTGTCTTCCCGCTGCCCGTCCGGCCGACGACCAGCACCAGCTCGCCCTCGGGAATGGTGAGGTCCACATGGCTCAGTACGGGACGGTGCTGTCCCGGGTAGGTGATGCTGACGTTGTCGAAGACGATCACACCGGCACCTGCGTCCGCCCGGAAGTCAGGGCGCCGTGTGCGGCCGCGTCATCGGCAGGGGACTCCGCCGTCGTGCTGCTATCCGCCGGGCTGTCACCCGTGGGCACAGGCGGAGCCGTGATGGCCGGCGTCACGGCGATGAGCAGGGCCAGGGCGGCG
>JBIIJX010000069.1:0-11007 GCA_044233495.1 Candidatus Nanopelagicales bacterium | reverse complement strand
GATCCAGCAGGACTCCACCGGCGAATCCCGCGACCGCACCCTGCACCGGACCCATCGCCAGGGCGATCGCCACCACCGTGACGACGACGAGGTCGGGAGTCGCTCCCGGAATCGCCAGGCGTGTCAGCAGCGTCACCTCGATCAGCACGGCACCGAGGATGAAGGTGCCGATGATCAGCGCCTGCCGCCAGATCACGGAGTCCCCTCCTCCACCGGCACCGCTGCGGTCTCTTCCTCGGGCGCAGTCGACGGCTCCGGGGTTGCCGGTGACTCCACCTCGGGGGCCGGCCCGGCTTCCTCGCCCTCGGCGTCCTCGTCCGATGCGCCCCCCAGCGGCGCCGGGGACGGCACCACGTCGGCATCTCCCGACTCCGGCAGCACAGAGTCGCGCGGATCCTCACGGGGCGGCTTCGTGACGATCCCCACGATGCTCAGCCTCGACATGTCGGCGAACGGCCGCACCGTCGCCACGCGAGTCAGCTGGCCTCCCGTGCCTCGCACCTCGACCACCTCGCCGATCGGCAGGCCGGGAGCATAGGGACGCCCGCCCTTGGACCCGAAGGTCACGAGGGCGTCGCCCACGCGAACGTCGGCGAGGGGGTCGAGCAGCTCGAACTCCAACTCGTCCTGAGAACCCGTGCCGGACACGATGCCGATCTCGCCCGTGCCGGCGATGCGACCGCCGACCGAGGAGCCCTGGTCGACCAGCAGCACGACCGTGCTGGTGTCGGCTGTGGTCTTCAGCACCCGGCCGACGAGTCCGGAGCCGTTGATCACCGACATGTCCTGCTCGATGCCGTCGTTGCGGCCGGCGTCGATCGTCAGGGTCCACGAGAAGTCCTGCGCCGGGCCGATCGCGATCACCTCGGCCGGCACGAACCGGTACTGGCCCACGCCCGCGACGCGCAGGAGTCCGTCCAGGGCAGCGACACGGGCACGGTCATTGGTCAGGACCTGCAGCTCGCTGCGCAGGGCCTCGTTCTCCGTCGCAAGGGTCTGGATCTGGTCGGACTGATCGCGAAGCGTGGACCACCAGGTGCTGACCCCTGTGATCGGCGAGAACACCGTCGCCGCCCCGCGCTCGAGACCCCCGAGGATGTTGGAGCTCACCGTGCGGACGCTCGCGAACGGACCCTCCCCGCCCCTGAGGTCGAGGATCACGAAGGTGAGGCAGGCCACCACGAGCACACCCAGGAGGATGCGCGGACGGCGGCTGAACATGAACCCAGTCTGGCCTGTGGGGATCCGGGGTGCGAGTGGCCCCCGCGGGTCCTAGCGGCGCGGCTCGGAGATCAGCACCTGCTGGAGGTCGTCGAACTCCTCCACGCACTTGCCGGATCCCAGGGCGACGCAGTCGAGCGGACGGTCGGCGATGATGATGGGCATCCCGGTCTCGTGGCGCAGCCGCTCGTCGAGGCCGCGCAGGAGGGCGCCCCCTCCGGTGAGCACGATGCCCCGGTCCATGATGTCGCCTGAGAGTTCCGGAGGAGTGCGGTCGAGCGTGGCCTTCACCGCATCGACGATCGCGTTGACAGGCTCGTCGATGGCGCGGCGGATCTCCTCGGCCGAGACGACGATGGTGCGCGGCAGGCCCGTGATGAGGTCGCGACCGCGGATCTCCGCATGCGGCTCGTCGGGCATCGGGAAGGCCGAGCCGATCGCGACCTTGATCTCCTCCGCGGTGCGCTCCCCCAGCATGAGGGAGTACTCCTTCTTGACGTACTGGATGATCGCGTTGTCGAGCTCGTCTCCGCCCACGCGCACCGACAGCGAGCACACGATGCCGCCGAGGGAGATGACCGCGACCTCGGAGGTTCCACCGCCGATGTCGACGACCATGTTCCCGGTCGGCTCGTGCACGGGCAGTCCGGCGCCGATGGCAGCTGCCATCGGCTCCTCGATGATGAACACCTTGCGCGCACCTGCCGCGTATCCAGCGTCCTTGACGGCACGCTGCTCGACGCCCGTGATGCCCGAGGGCACGCACACGATCAGGCGGGGCTTCGCCAGGTGCCGGCGGCGGTGGACCTTCTGGATGAAGTAGCGGAGCATGCGCTCGGTGGTGTCGAAGTCGGCGATGACGCCGTCCTTCAGAGGTCGGATGGCGACGATGTTGCCGGGGGTGCGGCCGATCATGCGCTTGGCCTCGGACCCCACCGCCAGGATTCCACCGGTGTTGTTGTTGATCGCGACCACCGACGGCTCGTTCAGCACGATGCCGCGACCACGCACGTAGACGAGCGTGTTAGCGGTGCCGAGGTCGACGGCCATGTCGCGGCCGACGAACGACGACCCACCGAAGCCGGACGACGAAGCCATGGGGAAGGGGCCCTTCCTTGCAGGATCGCTGGCGCGATCGAGGCCCTCAGTCTACCGCCCTCGGGAATGGGCCCGTCCCCGTCCCGTCGAGCACCCTTCCGACCGCCTCCGGGCCCCTGCAGTGGCTCATCCGTCCCGGCGCGGGTCAGGCCTCACCGAGGCGCTGAGCCCGCTCGACCTCGGTGCGGCGCAGATAGGCCTCGAGTCGCTGCACCGTCGCCCCGTCCGCCGGCAGGTCGAAGGCCGCGGTGGCGACGGCTCCGAGGTCCGCCCGGTAGTCGTGACCGAGGCTCTCGAACAGGCCGGGCCTGACGTTCGTGGCGAACATCGTGTCCACGAAGGCCTGGGCGAACGTGATGCCCGGCTTCCAGGTCATCGCCTCCGGGACATGCCGCCCCCGACGGCCGTCGCGCGGCAGCCACGGCGGACGGTGGAGCAGCAGGAGTGGCCGGAAGCGGACGACGGGATCGCCGTCGTGCTCCAGGAACCAGACCCGAGGCCGCGGTGACGGCATCGGGTCTGGCAGCTGCTCCGGGCGGTCCACGGTGCAGGACTGCCCCGCACACAGCGCGTGGAACACGTCGGATCTCTCCCCGCCCGGCGTCCCGACCCACAGGGCCGCGGCGATGCCGTAGTGGTCGAGGTCGAGCGGGCCGGCAGGGATCGCGGACTGCTGCACCTCGGCCCCGAGGCTCTCGCCGTACAGCAGCAGCCGGGGCTTGCTCGGGCGGTCGCGGAGCTCCTCGCGAATGGAGTCGAGCAGGAGCTTCTGGGTCCGGGCACCCTCGGCCACCTTCGTCAGCGACAGGAAGGACGGCAGCAGCCCATAGCCGATCGCGATCGCAGCAGCGTCGCCGCGACTGAGCAGCTCCAGCACATCGACCGGGAAGGAGTTCGCATAGCCCGTGCCCGCCGGTGCCTCGATGAGCAGCGTGGCGCGATCAAAGGCGCCAGTGCGACGAAGCTCGGCCATCGCCAGGCCCACCCGCTGCTCAGGAGTGCTCGCGGCATCGGCTCCGATGAAGACGCGCACCGGGCTGGCCACCGGCTCTTCGCCCGTGACCTCGCGGATGGCCGCCGGAGTCGACACGTAGTTGACGAATCGGGCGCCCTCACGGCCCAGTTCCGTGACGCTGACGGCGGATCCTGCGCTTCCCGACACCGTCGGATCGCCCGGCGGCTCCTCGAACACCGGGTCGAGCTCGCGGCCCTGCTCGACCAGACCCCCGAGCAGGCGACGCGCGGCGATGGTTCCCGCGATGGCCGCGCCCGTCATGACGGCCCCCACCACGATGACGGGCGCCAGGCTCGTGACCGGACCGGGTCCGCGTCCGGTGGCCGCACGCAGCAGCGACAGCGCCGTGCCGGTCTTGACACCGGCGACGGACCCCACGAGCGCACCCATGGCGAACGGGAAGGCGGTGCGCACAGGTGCCGGCCACTCGACCAGGGTCGGGCCCTTCGCGGCGAGGGCCACAGCGCCGCCAACGGCGGCGCCGACGCCGAGCCCGATGGCGGCCGGCTTCACGACTAGGCCAGGCCGGGGAAGAAGAGTGCGACCTCGCGGGCGGCCGACTCAGGGGAGTCCGAACCGTGCGTGACGTTGTTCTGCATCTCGGTAGCGAGGTCACCGCGGATGGTGCCCATGTCGGCCTTGGCGGGATTCGTGGCACCCATCATCGTGCGCCACTGCACGATCGCATCGGGACCCTCGATGACGGCGGCGACCAGCGGGCCGCTGGTGATGAAGGCCACGAGGTCGGCGAAGAACGGCTTGTCGCGGTGCTCCCCGTAGTGGGTCTCGGCGATCTCCGCGCTGAGGGTGCGCAGCTCCATGGCCACGATGCGGAAGCCCTTGCGCTCGATCCGGCCGACCACCTCGCCCACGAGGCCTCGGGCCACGCCATCGGGCTTGATCAGGACGAGAGTGCGCTCGGACACGAAGGACTCCTCAGCAGGACAGGTGCGCCGGTCGGCGCCGCGTCATCCTAACGAGGGACCCCGCCTTCGGACATCGCACCATGGTCGACGATCACTCCGCAGCACGCTCGGCCTTTGCCCGGTCGACCCGGGAGCCGAGGTAGATCGCCGCCCACCACAGCACCACGAACAGGCCGCCCACGACGACCATGGACCAGCCCACGACGACAGCGCTGGCCAGCACCAGGGCCTGCAGTATCCAGCCGAGCGTGATGCCTCCGCGGCGACCCACCATCCCGGCCGCCAGGGCAAGCGCGACCATCAGGGCGATGCCGATGCCCCACGCCAGCCGCGTGTTCTCGACAGAACCGTCCGACGTGGCCAGCGAGGTCGCGAGAAGCACGACGATGACCTCGATCCCCAGCACCGACGCACACAGCACACGCATGTCAGCCCTCCCTCTGCTTCGGGCCGGTCGACGGGGCGCCCAGCAGACGTCGCGCGTCTCCGACCAGCACCACAGATCCGGTGACGAGTACTCCAGCGCCGCCGTACTCGCCCGCCTCCTCAGCCAGTCCCATCGCGCGATCAAGGGCCTCGGGCAGTTCCGGCTCGACGAAGACGCGGTCGTCGCTGAACACCTCGACTGCCAGAGCAGTCAGGGCATCCACGTCGAGGGCTCGCGCGGAAGACGGCTGAGTCACCACCACGGCGTCCAGCACCGGCTCGAGCGCCGTCAGCATGCCGAGAGCGTCCTTGTTCGCGAGCACTCCGACGACACCGACGAGGTAGGTGAATTCGAAGGAGTCCTCGACGGCCCGTGCCAGGGCCTGGGCCCCGTGCGGATTGTGCGCGGCGTCAACGACCACGCTCGGCCCGCGGCGAAGGACCTCCAGCCGTCCTGGCGACGTCACCGCGGCGAAGCCCTCGCGCACGAGCTCACCGTCGAGTGCGCCCACACCGCCGAGGAACGCCTCCACGGCCGCCAGCGCCACCGCGGCGTTGTGCGCCTGGTGCTCCCCGAACAGCGGCAGGAAGATGTCGGCGTACTCCCCCGCCATACCCCTGAGGGTGAGCACCTGTCCGCCGACGGCGAGATCGCGAGACACGACGCCGAACTCGATGCCCTCACGCGCGACGGTCGCATCCACCGCGACCGCGTGGGCGAGCAGGACCTCCGCGGCCGCCAGGTCCTGCTGCGCCAGGACGGCGACGGCACCGGGCTTGATGATGCCTGCCTTCTCCCGCGCGATCTCCTCGATGGTGTCGCCGAGGTACTCGCGGTGGTCCAGACCAATCGGCGTGATGACACTGACGGCTCCGTGGGCGACATTGGTGGAGTCCCACCCTCCGCCGAGCCCCACCTCTATCACGGCGACGTCGACTGGGGCGTCGGCGAAGGCCGCGAGAGCGAGGCCCGTCATCACCTCGAAGTAGGACAGCGGCACCCCGCCGTCCGCAGTGGAGTTGGCATCGACGACGTCGACGAGAGGCGCGATGTCCGTCCACGTCGTGAGCAGCCGATCCGCGGAGATGGGCTGTCCGTCGAGGCAGATGCGCTCACGCGCATCGACGAGGTGGGGCGAGGTGAACAGTCCGGTGCGTAGTCCGTAGGCCCGCAGGAGGGACTCGATCATGCGCGCTGTGGATGTCTTGCCGTTGGTGCCGGTCACGTGGATGACCGGGTACGACGCCTGCGGGGTGCCGAGAAGGTCGGTCAGGGCGGCGATGCGGGCCAGGGTGGGCTCGATGACGTTCTCGGGCCATCGGCGCTCGAGGTGCTGCCACAGCGTCGTGAGGTCACCGCTGACGTCATCGGCTGCGGGCATGCTCATGAGTCTATTGACCGGTGAATAGACTCGCGGCCCATGAGCGCGAACGCCCTGCCCGACAAGCCCACCCTTGACGGGATCGAGGCGCGGTGGTCGCAGGCGTGGGAGGAGCAGGGCACCTACCGCTTCGACCGGACTCGCACGCGCGAGCAGGTGTTCTCGATCGACACTCCACCTCCCACCGTGAGCGGTTCGCTGCACGTCGGGCATGTGTTCTCGTACACGCACACCGACTGCATCGCCCGCTACAAGCGGATGCGGGGCTACGAAGTCTTCTACCCGATGGGCTGGGACGACAACGGCCTGCCGACTGAGCGGCGGGTGCAGAACTACTTCGGGGTGCGGTGCGATCCGAGCCTGCCGTACGACCCGGGCTTCACCCCACCGGACAAGCCGGATGAGAAGAACCAGATCCCCGTCTCGCGCAGAAACTTTGTCGAGCTCTGCGAGCGACTCACCGTCGAGGACGAGGTCGTCTTCGAGGAACTGTGGCGGCGCATGGGCCTGTCCATCGACTGGACGCAGACCTACCAGACCATCGACGGCAACGCCCAGCGTGTCAGCCAGCTGGCCTTCCTGCGCAACCTCGCCCGCGGTGAGGCGTACCAGACCGAGGCGCCGACCCTGTGGGACGTCACGTTCCGCACCGCCGTCGCCCAGGCCGAGCTCGAGGACCGCGAGCGCCCAGGCGCCTACCACCGGATCGGGTTCCCCACCACGGCCGATCCCGCGACCAAGGTCTTCATCGAGACGACACGGCCGGAGCTCCTCGCGGCCTGCGTCGCCCTCGTGGCCCATCCGGACGACGAGCGCTACCAGCCCCTCTTCGGCACGACGGTGACGACGCCGGCGTTCGGCGTCGAGGTGCCTGTCGTGGCCCATGCGCTGGCCGATCCCGACAAGGGCTCCGGCATCGCTATGATCTGCACCTTCGGCGACCTGACGGACGTGACGTGGTGGCGTGAGCTGCAGCTGCCCACACGCCCGATCATCGGCTGGGACGGACGCATCATCCGGGAGTGCCCCGAGTGGATCAGTGCCGAGGAGGGTCGGATCCGCTACGAGGCGATCGCCGGCATGACGAGCCACTCGGCCAAGGAGCGGATGGTCGAGATCCTGCGTGAGACCGGCGATCTCGTCGGCGATCCGCGACCCATCACGCATCCGGTGAAGTTCTTCGAGAAGGGCGACAAGCCGCTCGAGATCGTGACCACTCGGCAGTGGTACATCACGAACGGCGGCCGTGAGCCCGGACTGCGCGAGCAGCTCATCGAGCGCGGGCGCGAGCTGAACTGGCATCCCCCGCACATGCAGGTGCGCTACGAGAACTGGGTCGACGGTCTCAACGGCGACTGGCTGATCTCACGCCAGCGCTTCTTCGGGGTGCCGATCCCGCTGTGGTACCCGATCGACGCCGACGGCAACCCCGACTACGACCACCCGCTTCGTCCCGACGAGACCGCGCTGCCGATCGACCCGAGCAGCGACGTGCCGTCTGGCTACTCCGAGGGTCAGCGCGGCATGCCCGGGGGCTTCATGGGCGATCCCGACGTCATGGACACCTGGGCCACGAGCTCACTCACTCCGCAGATCGCCGGCGGCTGGGAGCGCGACCCGGACCTGTGGGCTCGCGTCTTCCCGATGGACGTGCGCCCGCAGGCCCACGAGATCATCCGCACCTGGCTGTTCTCCTCCGTCGTCCGCGCCCATCTGGAGGATCACTGCCTGCCATGGGCGAACGCATCGATCTCCGGCTGGATCCTCGACCCCGACCGCAAGAAGATGAGCAAGTCCAAGGGCAACGTGGTGACACCGATGTCCCTGCTCGACGAGTACTCCTCCGACGCGGTGCGCTACTGGGCGGCGTCCGGGCGGCCGGGCACCGACACCGCCTTCGACATCGGCCAGATGAAGATCGGTCGACGCCTCGCCATCAAGATCCTCAACGCCAGCAAGTTCGCCCTCATGCAGGACGCCCAGGAGAACGACGCGGCGATCACCGAGCCGCTCGACCGCGCCCTGCTGGCTCGCCTTGCCGACACCGTGCAGCAGGCCACGGCTGCCCTTGAGGACTTCAACTACACCAAGGCCCTCGAGGCCACCGAGACCTTCTTCTGGAACTTCACCGACGACTACGTCGAACTGGTGAAGGAGCGCGCCTATGGAGCGCAGGGTGACGCTGCTGCGGCGTCCGCCAAGGCCACTCTCGCCACGGCGCTGAGCGTCCAGCTGCGCCTGTTCGCCCCGTTCCTGCCCTTCACGACCGAGGAGGTCTGGTCGTGGTGGCAGGAGGGCTCGATCCATCGACAGGCCTGGCCCGACGCTGCCGCCGTCCGCGCCCTGGCAGCTGGTGTCGACGCAGCCCTCGTCGACGACGTCGCAGCAGTGCTGACCCTCGTGCGCAAGGTGAAGTCCGATGCGAAGGCGTCGATGAGGGCCGACATCAGTTCCGCGACGATCACGGCTCCCGCAGAGAGTGCTGCGCGCATCCGGACGGCTGCAGCGGACATCCGGGCCGCCGGCCGCATCGCGGAGCTCGACGTCGTCGAGGGCGAAGCGGTCGACGTCTCGGCAGCGCTGGCAGAGGGCGCCGACGAGTAGGCGGCGCTGGCAGAGGGCGCCGACGAGTAGGGGCACCCCGTCATGATCCGGCGAGCAGTCCGCCGTAGAGGGCGAGCAGGGCGGGCCCGATGACGAGTCCGAGCAGCGCCCCGACCAGCATGAAAGGCCCGAAGGGGATCGCGGTGCGGCGACCAGCGCGCCCGGTGATCATCAGGGCGACGCCCACCAGGGCTCCCAGCAGGAAGGCGATGAGGAGCCCGACGACCGCAACCGACAGAGCCACCCAGCCGAGCGTGAAACCCAGGATCGGGGCGAGCTTGACATCCCCGAAACCCATCCCTCGGCCGCCGCTGATCAGCCATGGCAGACCGACGACGACGACCCACACCACCGCACCGAGGGACGCTGATGCCAGGGGCCACTCACCTGTGATGAGTCCATCGAGGGCGAGTCCGAGCAGGGCAACCGGATACAGGGGGTAGACCACGGCGTTCGGCAGTCGGTGGTGGCGCACATCGATCACGGTGAGGACCACACCGGCACTGGTGAGCGCCAGCACCCCGGGGAGCAGGGAGACGGCCATGCCACCTGCGAGGGACCAGGCGCCGATCGCGCACCACAGAAGTCCGGTGGCGATCGCGACTCCGGGATGGCGCGGCGCCAGGCAGGCCGACCACGACCCGAATCTGCCGGTCAGGAGGGTGGCGCTCAGCGCGTACCCGACCGCGGAGCCGACCACTCCGAGGAGGGCCGCAAGGAGAAGGGACGCACCCGTCATGGTCGCCCCCCTGCCGGTGAGCGCGTCCATCTGCGTGAATCGCTCATCGCCCTCAGGACAGGCCGAACCGACATGCCCATCCGTCCATTATCGTGCGCGTCCCCCCGCCGGGGCTGACCGACGGTGGAGCGTGGCCGGCCCCTGCCGACCGGGAGTGGGACAGGCCGTCAGCGTGGAGAGCCGGCGGCCGCCCAGGCAGCCTTGAGCTCCGGCGACACGCGGCCGCGCTCGGTGACCGCCATGCCGTTGGCTCGCGCCCAGGCACGGATCACCGCCGCCTCCGTCGGCCCCTCAGACCGCTTCGACCGCTTCGAGCCCGATGCGCGCCCCTTGGTCCGTCGGACCGGGGCGGTTGCCCCCGGACGCGCGGCACCGGTCTGCCGCGCGACCTTGACGAACGGCCTGAGGGCCGCCTTCAAAGTCGCGAAGGATGCCTCGGTGAGGTCGATCTCGTAGTGCGTGCCGTCGATCGAGAAGCGTCGGGTCTTGGCCCCCGTATCACCCGACAGGTCGTCGACAATCAGTGTCCGCTTGGCCATGGCCATACCCTGTCAGAAAAGAAAAGAAAATCACAAGAATTGCCCCGGGATATTCCCGCAATTTCCCGGGGATATTCCCGCGGAAATCATCCCTGCAGGGATGCGATGGTCAGGCGGTCTTCTCGCGACGTTCGCGACGCGGGGGGGCGCTGCGGGCCACGATGGTCGGGTTGACATGGTCGCGGACGACCTCGTCCGTGATGACCACCTTGTCGACGTCATCACGGCTGGGCACGTCGAACATGACGTTGAGGAGCACCTCTTCGAGAATGGCCCGCAGGCCACGCGCACCGGTGCCTCGGGCCAGGGCCTGCTCGGCAACCTCGTCCAGAGCCTCCGGCGAGAAGTCCAGCTCCACCCCGTCGAGTTCGAAGAGGCGCTGGTACTGCTTGATCAGCGCGTTCTTGGGCTCGGTGAGCACCGCGACCAACGCGGCACGGTCGAGCTTCGACACGGCGGTGAACACCGGCAGACGTCCGATGAACTCGGGGATGAGTCCGAAGCGGAGGAGGTCCTCCGGCATAACGTGACTGAAGATGTCGTCCGGATCCCGCTCATTGCCCACGCGCTCGCCGTCGACGAGGTCGAAGGTGAAGCCCAGCTGCTTCTGGCCGAGCCGCTCCTCGACGATGTGGTCGAGCCCGGCGAACGCCCCGCCGACGATGAACAGCACGTTCGTGGTGTCGATCTGGATGAACTCCTGATGCGGGTGCTTCCGGCCGCCCTGCGGCGGCACCGATGCCGTCGTGCCCTCGAGGATCTTCAGCAGGGCCTGCTGAACCCCCTCGCCGGAGACGTCGCGGGTGATCGACGGGTTCTCGCTCTTGCGGGCGACCTTGTCGATCTCATCGATGTAGATGATGCCCGTCTCGGCGCGCTTGACGTCGTAGTCGGCGGCCTGGATCAGCTTCAGCAGGATGTTCTCGACGTCCTCGCCGACGTAGCCCGCCTCTGTGAGTGCCGTGGCGTCAGCGATGGCGAACGGCACATTGAGCATGCGCGCAAGGGTCTGGGCGAGCAGGGTCTTGCCCGAGCCCGTCGGCCCGAGCAGCAGGAT
>JBIIJX010000283.1:0-2704 GCA_044233495.1 Candidatus Nanopelagicales bacterium | reverse complement strand
CCGCCGCTGCCTACCCCGATCGCGTAGGGTAGGGCCAGGTCGTCGAACAGGTGAGCCGCTCCGGACAGGGGATCCGGGCGCTGGTTCCGGGCAGAGGAGAGCGAGAATGCCTAATCTCAAGGGCTGGGAATGGCTCATCATCGTTGCGCTGATCCTGCTGCTCTTCGGGGCGAAGCGTCTTCCGGACGCCGCCCGCGGACTCGGTCGCTCCCTGCGCATCTTCAAGGCGGAGACGAAGGGGCTCGCGGAGAAGCCCGGTGACACCCCCGCGGCGGCTGCCGAGGCACCGTCTGCAGGCAGCCTGCCTCCTGCGCCGACTCCGCAGCCCGAGGATCCGGCCCAGGATCCTGTTCCCACCGAACGTCGCGAGGCCTGATCAACAGGCGTATCTGAACGCAGGTTGCATCGGTGGCACTGAAGGAGCGCGGGACCGTCGAGTCGTCGGCGATGCCACTTACCGATCACCTGCGCGAACTGCGATCCCGACTCGTCAAGAGCGGGATCGCCATCGCGATCGGCATGGTGGTCGGCTGGATCTACTACCCGCAATTGTTCGAGTGGCTGAGCGCCCCGTTCATGGGTGCCGTCGATCAGGCGCGTGAGGAGGGCCGCGCCGTCACCCTGGCCCTGACCGGGGTCGCCGATCCGTTCGTCCTGCAGATGCAGGTGGCCGCCGTGGCAGGCCTGGTGCTCTCGTCGCCGGTCTGGCTCTACCAGCTCTGGCGCTTCGTGACACCCGGCCTGCACCGGCACGAACGGCGATGGGCTGTCGGATTCGTGGCCGTGGCCGTCCCGCTGTTCCTCGGGGGAGTCGCACTCGCGTATACCGTCCTGCCGCTGGGCCTTGAGGTGCTGCTCGGCTTCACGCCCGACAACGTGGAGAACATCGTCTCCGTCGACCGCTACCTCTCCTTCTTCCTCCGCACGATCCTCGTCTTCGGCATCGGTTTCCTGGTCCCGCTCATGCTTGTCCTGCTCAACTTCGCGGGCGTCCTCACCGGTCGGCGACTGATCAGCTGGTGGCGCTGGATCATCATCGGCATCATCCTGTTCTCGGCGGTCGCGACGCCGACGGGTGACCCGATCAACCTGCTTCTGCTCGCCGGGCCGATCCTCCTCCTTGTTGCCATAGCGGTCGGCGTCTGCGTCCTGAACGACCGCCGGCGGGCACGACGGCATGGCGACGAGCCTGACTACGGACAGTACGACGATGACGAGACGTCGCCGCTCGACGAGGAGCCAGCGCCGCTTGACGACGTCACGTCACCGCTCGACGATGACGTGACGCTCGGCGAGGACGAGAGGTTGCCGATCACCGACGAGCGACGCCCGCTCGGCAACGAGACGTGACGGACACGCCCAGTCCGGCCGATCGCTATGCGGCCGCAGTTGCGCGGGGCAGGCGCGAGCGCACGGAGCTCGGCTCCTTCGCCCGGGACTACGGGTTCAGTCTGGATGCCTTCCAGGTCCAGGCCTGCGAGGCACTGGAATCCGGATCAGGGGTGCTTGTCGCGGCGCCGACAGGCTCGGGCAAGACCGTCGTGGGGGAGTTCGCCATCCACCTCGCACTCGCCCGTGGCCTCAAGTGCTTCTACACCACGCCCATCAAGGCGCTGTCCAACCAGAAGTTCAACGACCTCGTCGCTCGACACGGGGCCCGGAACGTGGGTCTGCTCACGGGCGACAACAGCATCAACGGCGAGGCACCGATCGTGGTCATGACCACTGAGGTCCTGCGCAACATGCTCTATGCAGAGTCCACGACGCTCCAGGGTCTCGCCTATGTGGTCATGGACGAGGTTCACTACCTCGCCGATCGCTTCCGAGGTGCGGTGTGGGAGGAGGTGATCATCCACCTGCCCGAGTCGGCGACGGTGGTCGCTCTCTCTGCGACGGTGAGCAACGCGGAGGAGTTCGGCGCCTGGCTTGAGGCGGTGCGCGGACGTACCGCAATCGTCGTGGAGGAGCACCGGCCCGTTCCCCTGTGGCAGCACGTGATGGCCGGTCCACGGATGTACGACCTGTTCGCCGACGAGCGCGAACGCGTAGTCAATCCCGAGCTGGTGCGGCTGGCTCAGGAGGAACGCCGGCATGCTCCCTCGCACGGAGACCGTCGCCGACCAGGCGGCAGGCGAGGTGGCGGCCCTCGCACCCCGTGGCGGAGTGATGTCGTCGAGCGCCTCGAACGCGATGCACTGCTGCCGGCGATCTACTTCCTCTTCAGTCGCGCCGGCTGCGATGACGCCGTACGGCAGTGCCTGCACGCCGGCCTCCGGCTCACCGACCCACAGGAGCGCCGCCAGATCCGGGAACTGGCCCTCGAGGCCACCCTTTCGCTGCCCGACGAGGACCTCGCGGCCCTTGGGTTCGAGGAGTGGCTCGATGCGCTGGAGCGCGGGCTCGCCGCGCACCACGCAGGCATGCTCCCGGCCTTCAAGGAGATCGTCGAAGCCCTCTTCCAGCGCGGACTACTCAAGGCCGTCTTTGCGACCGAGACTCTCGCTCTCGGCATCAACATGCCGGCACGGTCCGTCGTTCTCGAACGCCTGGTGAAATGGAACGGCGAGACCCATGTCGACCTGACCCCGGGGGAGTACACGCAGCTCACGGGTCGGGCCGGTCGACGCGGCATCGATGTCGAGGGGCACGCCGTCGTCCTGTGGCAGCAGGGTCTGGACCCGCAGGTGCTGGCAGGGTTGGCATC
>JBIIJX010000087.1:0-9762 GCA_044233495.1 Candidatus Nanopelagicales bacterium | reverse complement strand
GAAGCGCGAGGACACCCACAAGATGGCCGAGTCCAACAAGGCCTTCGCGCACTACCGCTGGTAGTCAGACCCCTCACTACGAGTCAACGGAGAACAGCAGCGTGTCTACCCAGACGAGCCTCGATCTCGCCAAGGTCCGCAACATCGGGATCATGGCGCACATCGACGCGGGCAAGACCACGACCACCGAGCGGATCCTGTTCTACACGGGCATCAACTACAAGATCGGTGAAGTCCACGAGGGCGCGGCCACGATGGACTGGATGGAGCAGGAGCAGGAGCGCGGCATCACCATCACGTCCGCGGCCACGACCTGCGAGTGGAAGAACCACACCATCAACATCATCGACACCCCCGGCCACGTCGACTTCACCGTCGAGGTCGAGCGCTCGCTGCGCGTGCTCGACGGCGCCGTCACCGTGTTCGACGGAGTTGCCGGTGTCGAGCCGCAGTCGGAGACGGTGTGGCGTCAGGCCGACAAGTACAGCGTTCCCCGCATCTGCTTCGTGAACAAGCTCGACCGCACGGGAGCCGACTTCTACCGCTGCGTCGACATGATCGTCGACCGTCTGGGCGCCACCCCGCTGGTGCTGCAGATCCCGATCGGCAACGAGTCCGACTTCATCGGCGTCGTCGACCTGATCGGGATGCGCGCGCTCACCTGGCGCGGTGAGACCCAGAAGGGCGAGGACTACACGATCGAGGAGATCCCCGGCGACCTCGCGGATCAGGCCGCTGCCTACCGCGAGAAGCTGCTGGAGACCCTCGCAGAGGCCGACGACGCCATCATGGAGAAGTTCCTCGAGGGTGAGGACCTCTCAGTCGAGGAGATCCAGGCTGCGATCCGTCGAGCGACTCTCGCGGACAGGCTGACCCCGGTGCTCACCGGCTCGGCGTTCAAGAACAAGGGTGTGCAGCCCATGCTCGACGCGGTGGTCGCCTACCTGCCGTCCCCTCTCGACATCCAGGCGATCGAGGGCCACAAGATGGGGAGCGAGGACGAGATCATCGAGCGCGCCCCGAGCGACTCCGAGCCCTTCGCGGCCCTGGCCTTCAAGATCATGACCGACCCGCACCTGGGCAAGCTCACGTACATCCGCGTGTACTCCGGCCGACTGGACACGGGCACCGCCGTGCTCAACAGCGTCAAGGACCGCAAGGAGCGCATCGGCAAGATCTACCGGATGCACGCGAACAAGCGTGAGGAGATCGACTCGGTGGGCGCCGGCGACATCGTCGCAGTGATGGGCCTGAAGGACACCACGACCGGCGAGACTCTCTGCGACCCGGCCAAGCCCGTCGTGCTCGAGTCGATGACGTTCCCGGCGCCGGTCATCCACATCGCGATCGAGCCCAAGACCAAGGGCGATCAGGACAAGCTCGGTGTGGCCATCCAGCGCCTGGCCGAGGAGGATCCCACCTTCCACGTCCGCACCGACGAGGAGACCGGCCAGACGATCATCGGCGGCATGGGCGAGCTGCACCTGGAGGTGCTGGTCGACCGCATGAAGCGCGAGTTCAAGGTCGAGGCCAACGTGGGCAAGCCCCAGGTCGCCTACCGCGAGACGATCACCAAGAAGGTCGAGAAGGTCGACTACACCCACAAGAAGCAGACGGGTGGGTCCGGCCAGTTCGCCAAGGTGCAGATCGACATCGGGCCCAGCGCCGGCGCCGAGGGCGGCTACGTGTTCGAGAACAAGGTCACCGGTGGCCGCATTCCGCGCGAGTACATCCCGTCCGTCGACGCCGGGTGCCAGGAGGCCATGGAGAACGGCGTGCTCGCCGGCTACCCCATGGTCGACGTCATGGTCACCCTCCAGGACGGCGCCTACCACGACGTCGACTCCTCCGAACTCGCCTTCAAGATCGCCGGCTCCATGGCGTTCAAGGAGGCGGCCCGCAAGGCTGGCCCGGTCATCCTCGAGCCGATGATGGCCGTCGAGGTCACTACGCCCGAGGACTTCATGGGCGACGTCATCGGCGACCTCAACTCCCGCCGTGGCCAGATCCAGGCCATGGAGGAGAGGTCGGGGGCGCGGGTGGTCAAGGCGCTGGTGCCGCTGTCCGAGATGTTCGGCTACGTGGGAGACCTCCGCAGCCGCACGCAGGGGCGCGCCAGTTACAGCATGCAGTTCGACTCCTACGCACAGGTTCCTTCAAACGTGCAGACGGAGATCATCGCGAAGGCTCGCGGCGAGTAGTCGCGGATCACTGAAACACAACAGAACACGACAGAAGAACCGATCCGCGTTACCGCCGGACGGCTAACAACAAGGGAGAACTCAAGTGGCGAAGGCCAAGTTTGAGCGCACCAAGCCGCACGTCAACATCGGCACCATCGGTCACATCGACCATGGCAAGACGACCCTGACGGCCGCCATCACCAAGGTGCTGCACGACGCGTACCCGGACGTGAACCCGTTCACGCCGTTCGACATGATCGACAAGGCTCCCGAGGAGCGCCAGCGCGGCATCACGATCTCGATCGCGCACGTCGAGTACCAGACCGAGGCGCGTCACTACGCGCACGTCGACTGCCCCGGCCACGCCGACTACATCAAGAACATGATCACCGGTGCGGCCCAGATGGACGGCGCCATCCTCGTCGTCGCCGCGACCGACGGTCCGATGCCGCAGACCAAGGAGCACGTCCTCCTGGCCCGCCAGGTCGGCGTGCCGTCGATCGTGGTCGCCCTGAACAAGTGCGACATGGTCGACGACGACGAGCTCATCGAGCTCGTCGAGATGGAGGTCCGCGAGCTGCTGTCGACCTACGAGTTCCCCGGCGACGACATCCCCGTCGTGCGCGTGGCGGCCTTCCCGGCCCTCAACGGTGACGAGAAGTGGGCCGGCTCGATCCTCGAGCTCATGAACGCGGTGGACGCCTACATCCCCACCCCGGAGCGCGAGGTCGACAAGCCCTTCCTCATGCCGATCGACGAGGAGATCGAGATCGTGGGCATCCGCCCCGGGCCGCCGAGCAAGACCACGGTCACCGGTGTCGAGATGTTCCGCAAGCTCCTCGACGAGGGCCAGGCGGGCGAGAACGTCGGCCTGCTGCTCCGCGGCACCAAGCGCGAGGATGTGGAGCGCGGCCAGGTCTGCTGCAAGCCGGGCTCGATCACCCCGCACACGAACTTCGACGCGCAGGTGTACATCCTGTCCAAGGACGAGGGTGGGCGGCACACGCCGTTCTTCAACAACTACCGTCCGCAGTTCTACTTCCGCACCACCGACGTCACCGGCGTCGTGACCCTGCCTGACGGCAAGGACATGGTCATGCCGGGCGACAACACCGACATGTCGGTCGAGCTCATCCAGCCGATCGCCATGGAGGAGGGTCTGCGCTTCGCCATCCGCGAGGGTGGCCGGACCGTGGGCGCCGGTCGCGTCACCAAGATCATCAAGTAGCTCGACACCCTCGGTACTTCGCGGGGAGGCGGCGCGATCCGCCGCCTCCCCGCGAGACCGGGACAGGCACCACCAGCAGGAGCAAGAGCAGGACGCCCCATCCGAAGCGGCACTACACGAGTAAGGACACCAAGCCACCATGGCGGGACAGAAGATCCGCATCCGGCTCAAGGCCTACGACCACGAGGTCATCGACTCCTCGGCGAAGAAGATCGTCGAGACGGTGACCCGCACGGGCGCGCAGGTCGCGGGCCCGGTGCCGCTGCCGACCGAGAAGAACGTGTACTGCGTCATCCGCTCACCGCACAAGTACAAGGACAGCCGTGAGCACTTCGAGATGCGCACCCACAAGCGACTGATCGACATCCTCGATCCGACTCCCAAGACGGTCGACTCGCTCATGCGACTCGACCTCCCCGCGGGCGTCGACATCGAGATCAAGCTCTGACCTGTAGACCACGAGGCAAGGAAGACTGATGAGCACCAACGTCAAGGGTGTGCTGGGCGAGAAGCTCGGCATGACCCAGGTATGGGACGAGAACAACAAGGTCGTCCCCGTGACCGTGGTCAAGGCCGGTCCCTGCGTCGTCACGCAGGTCCGCAATCCGGAGACGGACGGCTACGCCGCCGTGCAGATCGCCTTCGGCGCAATCGACCCTCGCAAGGTGAACAAGCCGCAGGCCGGCCACTTCGCCAAGGCGGGCGTCACGCCGCGCCGCCACCTGGTCGAGATCCGCACCGAGGACGCATCCGAGTACACCCTCGGCCAGGAGATCGGTGTCGACACCTTCGAGGCCGGTGACCGAGTTGACGTCATCGGCACCACCAAGGGCAAGGGCTTTGCGGGCGTCATGAAGCGCCACGGGTTCGGTGGCCTGCGCGCCTCGCACGGTGTGCAGCGCAAGCACCGCTCTCCGGGCTCCATCGGGGGCTGCGCCACCCCGGGCCGGGTCTTCAAGGGCATGCGCATGGCCGGCCGCATGGGTGGCGTGCGCCAGACCACCCTGAACCTGAAGGTGGCGGGCGTCGACGCCGAGCGCGGCCTGCTGCTCATCAAGGGCGCCGTGCCCGGCCCCAAGGGCGGCCTGGTCTTCGTCCGAACCGCTGTGAAGGAGGCGTAGGGATGACCGCGGTTGAGGTCCGTACTCCGGCGGGCAAGGCCAAGGGGAGTGTCGAGCTCCCCGCCGACATCTTCGATGTCCCGGTCAACGTGCCGTTGATCCACCAGGTCGTCGTCGCACAGCTGGCGGCGGCTCGCCAGGGCACCCACGACACGAAGACCCGGGCCGAGGTCCGCGGCGGCGGCAAGAAGCCCTACAAGCAGAAGGGCACCGGTCGCGCCCGTCAAGGGTCGATCCGCGCGCCTCAGTACGCCGGCGGCGGGGTCGTGCACGGACCGACTCCGCGCGACTACGCCCAGCGCACGCCCAAGAAGATGAAGGCCGCCGCCCTGCGCGGGGCCCTCTCCGATCGGGCCCGGGACGGTCGCATTCACGTCGTCACGGAATTCGTGTCGGGAGACACCCCGTCCACCAAGGCGGCGACCACGGCTCTCGAGGCTCTCGGTCTGAGCGGCCCACTGCTCATTGCGATCGACCGTGACGACGACGTGTCGGCGCTGAGCCTGCGCAACGTCTCGACGGTGCACGTGCTCTATGTCGACCAGCTGAACACCTATGACGTCCTGTGCAGCGACCACGTGATCTTCACGTCCGCCGCCATGGATGCCTTCCTGGCGGGCCCTTCGACAGGCAAGTCGGTCAAGGCTGTTGCTACTGAGAGTGAGGCCGCGGAATGAAGATCGCCGATCCCCGCGACATCCTGATCGCGCCGGTCATCTCGGAGAAGAGCTACTCGCTCCTCGACGAGAACAAGTACACCTTCCTGGTGGCGCCCGGCGCGAACAAGACGCAGATCAAGCTGGCCGTCCAGGACGTCTTCGGCGTCAAGGTCACCAGCGTCAACACGAACAACCGCGAGGGCAAGCGCGTTCGCACCCGCTACGGCTTCGGCCGCCGCGCGGCGACCAAGCGAGCCATCGTCACCGTTGCGGCTGGCGAGCGCATCGACATCTTCGGAGGCCCGGTCTCCTGACCGGGAATCTGACGGGCCTTCCACACAAGAGACGGAAAGACAGCTATGGGAATCCGCAAGTACAAGCCGACAACGCCGGGCCGTCGTGGCTCCAGCGTCGCCGACTTCGTCGAGATCACCCGGTCGGAGCCGGAGAAGTCGCTGGTGCGTCCGCTGCCCAAGAAGGGCGGTCGCAACAACTCCGGCAAGATCACGACCCGTCATCAGGGCGGTGGGCACAAGCGCGCCTACCGCGTCATCGACTTCCGTCGTGCGGACAAGGACGGTGTGCCCGCCAAGGTGGCGCACATCGAGTACGACCCCAACCGCACCGCGCGCATCGCACTGCTGCACTACGCCGACGGTGAGAAGCGCTACATCATCGCTCCGAACAAGCTGAAGCAGGGCGACCCGATCGAGACGGGCCCGAGCGCCGACATCAAGCCCGGCAACAACCTGCCGCTGCGCAACATCCCGGTCGGTACCGTGATCCACGCCGTGGAGATCAAGCCTGGCGGCGGCGCCAAGATCGCCCGTTCGGCCGGTGCCTCCGTCCAGCTGGTCGCGAAGGACGGCCCCTACGCCCAGCTGCGCATGCCGTCCGGTGAGATCCGCAACGTCGATCTCCGGTCGCGGGCGACGGTGGGCGAGGTCGGCAATGCCGAGCAGTCCAACATCAACTGGGGCAAGGCCGGCCGCATGCGCTGGAAGGGCAGGCGCCCGACCGTCCGCGGTGTGGCCATGAACCCCGTCGACCACCCGCACGGCGGCGGCGAGGGCAAGACGTCGGGAGGCCGGCACCCGGTCAATCCGAACGGCAAGCCCGAGGGTCGCACCCGAAAGGCCAACAAGGCCAGCGACAAGTTCATCGTCCGTCGCCGCAAGTCCGGCAAGAAGCGTTAGGGATAGCAGATGCCTCGCAGCCTGAAGAAGGGCCCGTTCGTCGACGACCACCTGATGAAGAAGGTGGAGTCGCAGAACGAGACCGGCTCGAAGAACGTGATCAAGACCTGGTCGCGTCGCTCGATGATCGTGCCCGCCATGCTCGGCCACACCATCGCGGTGCACGACGGCCGCAAGCACGTCCCGGTCTTCGTCTCGGAGAACATGGTCGGGCACAAGCTCGGCGAGTTCGCCCCGACGCGGACCTTCAAAGGTCACGTCAAGGAGGACCGCAAGGCCAAGCGGCGGTAGTAGCCGGCGCACCCGCCGGAGCACCACCACTGGTCGCGTCCACCGAAACGACCACCACCAGACGACACGGCACCACACGGAAGCAAGGGGAACGACATGGAAGCCAGGGCCCAGGCGCGGTACGTCCGCGTCACGCCCATGAAGGCGCGTCGCGTCATCGACCTCATTCGAGGCATGAACGCGTCCGACGCCCAGGCGATGCTGAGGTTCGCGCCGCAGGCGGCGAGCGAGCCGATCGGCAAGGTGCTCGACAGCGCCATCGCGAACGCGACCAACAACCATGCGATGGATCCTCGTTCGCTCGTGGTGAGTGAGGCCTATGTCGACGAGGGCCCGACCATGAAGCGGATCCGCCCCCGCGCTCAGGGGCGCGCTTACCGCATCCGCAAGCGCAGCAGCCACATCACCGTCATCGTGTCCGATGCCGGCACGGCAGAGAAGAAGGGCTGACCGACGTGGGCCAGAAGATCAATCCGAACGGCTTCCGCCTCGGTATCACCACGGACTTCAACTCGCGTTGGTTCGCGGACAGCTCCAAGGCCGGTCAGCGCTACCGCGACTATGTCGATGAGGACGTCAAGATCCGCAAGCTCCTGTCGAAGGGCATGGAGCGAGCCGGCATCGCCCGGGTCGAGATCGAGCGCACCCGTGACCGCGTGCGTGTCGACATCCACACGGCGCGTCCGGGCATCGTCATCGGCCGCCGTGGTGCAGAGGCTGACCGCATCCGTGGCGATCTCGAGAAGCTGACGGGCAAGCAGGTCCAGCTCAACATCCTCGAGGTGAAGAACCCCGAGATCGAGGCGCAACTCGTCGCGCAGGGCATCGCTGAGCAGCTGTCGAGTCGCGTCTCCTTCCGCCGAGCCATGCGCAAGGGGATTCAGACCACCATGAAGAGCGGAGCCAAGGGCATTCGTGTCCAGGTGTCCGGGCGTCTCGGTGGCGCGGAGATGTCGCGAACGGAGTTCTACCGCGAGGGTCGGGTGCCCCTGCACACGCTTCGCGCCGACATCGACTACGGCTTCTACGAGGCTCGCACGACTTTCGGGCGCATCGGCGTCAAGGTGTGGATCTACAAGGGCGAGGCCCTCGGCTCGCGGGCGGAGCGTGAGGCAGCCGCTGCGCAGGCTCGACTGTCCGGCCCGCGCGCCCGGCCCGAGCGTCCGCGCCGTCCGCGTCGTGAGGACGAGGGGGGCGAGGTCGGTGCGACCGAGCTGGCGGCCGAGGAGGCCACCGGCGAGGCTGTCGTCGAGCCCGTGACCGAAGGGCAGGAGGGCTAGTCATGCTGATTCCCCGCAGGGTCAAGCACCGCAAGCAGCACCACCCGACTCGGCGTGGTGTGGCCAAGGGCGGCACCGAGGTGACGTTCGGCACGTACGGACTCCAGGCTCTCGAGCCGGCGTACGTGACCAACCGGCAGATCGAGTCCGCTCGTATCGCCATCACGCGTCACATCCGCCGTGGCGGCAAGGTGTGGATCAACATCTACCCGGATCGTCCCCTCACCAAGAAGCCCGCTGAGACCCGCATGGGCTCGGGCAAGGGTTCCCCGGAGTGGTGGGTCGCCAACGTGAAGCCGGGCCGCGTGATGTTCGAGCTGTCCTTCCCCGACGAGAAGGTCGCGCATGAGGCGCTCACCCGCGCCATGCACAAGCTACCGATGAAGTGCCGGATCGTTCGGCGCGATGAGGCAGGTGACAACTGATGGCCGCAGGTACCAAGGTCGGCGAACTGCGCAACCTCGACGATGTCGAGTTGACCACCAAGCTCCGCGAGGCCAAGGAGGAGCTGTTCAACCTCCGCTTCCAGGGCGCGACGGGCCAGCTCGAGAACCATGGTCGGCTGCGTGCGGTCCGCAAGGACATCGCCCGCATCTACACCATCCTGCGCGAGCGGGAGCTCGGCATCACGCCGGTTGACATCAACGACGGCACGGCAGGTGTCGCATGAGCGCGAATGAGGCAGGCGTGGACGACGTAGCACGCGGCTACCGCAAGACCCGCGAGGGCATGGTGGTCAGCGACAAGATGGACAAGACGGTGGTCGTGGCGGTCGAGGATCGCTTCAAGCACCCGCTCTACGGCAAGGTCGTGCGCCGGACGAGCAAGCTCAAGGCGCACGATGAGGCCAACTCGGCCGGCATCGGCGATCGCGTGCTGCTCATGGAGACCCGCCCCACGTCGGCCACCAAGCGCTGGCGCGTGGTGGAGATCCTCGAGAAGGCCAAGTAGTCACCCCACAGTTCCGCCAGGCTCTCGCGAGAACCGGCAGACGATCAGGAGAATGAAGTGATTCAGCAGGAGTCGCGACTTCGAGTCGCCGACAACACCGGTGCCAAGGAGGTCCTTGTCATCCGGGTCCTCGGTGGCTCTGGCCGTCGTTATGCGGGCATCGGCGACATCGTCGTCTGCACCGTCAAGGACGCCATCCCCGGCGGTGGTGTGAAGAAGGGCGAGGTCGTGAAGGCCGTCATCGTCCGGACCAAGAAGGAGCGTCGTCGTCCTGACGGCTCCTACATCCGGTTCGACGAGAACGCCGCCGTCATCCTGAAGGGTGATGGAGAGCCCCGTGGCACCCGCATCTTCGGCCCGGTCGGTCGTGAGCTTCGCGAGAAGCGCTTCATGAAGATCATCTCGCTCGCTCCGGAGGTGCTGTAGCCATGGCGCTGAACATCCGCAAGGGTGACCTCGTCCAGGTCATCACGGGCAAGGACCGCGGCGTCAAGGGCAAGGTCATCGAGGTGTACCCGGAGTCCGAGCGCGTGATCGTCGAGGGCGTCAACCGGATCAAGAAGCACACCAAGGTCGGCCAGAACAACCGTGGTGCGAAGACCGGGGGCATCATCACCACGGAGGCCCCGATCCACGTCTCGAACGTGATGATCGTGGATCCCGAAGACGGCCGACCCACCCGCGTCGGCTACCGCAAGGAGAAGGTCGAGAAGCGCCGCAGTGACGGCTCGACCTACGAGGCGGAGCGCAACGTCCGCATCTCCCGTCGCACCGGCAAAGATCTCTAGAAGGCGACTCTGAGGACTGACATGACTGCCACCACTGAGACCACCGCTCCGCGCCTGAAGGCTCG
>JBIIJX010000227.1:0-3737 GCA_044233495.1 Candidatus Nanopelagicales bacterium | reverse complement strand
TTGCGGCGTGCAGGACGATCGATGGTGATCTTGGCGATTCCTGACGCGTCACCCGTCGAGACCTCGTACCGGATATCGGCGTAGTCGCCCTCACCCTGCCAGGCACATCCCGGGATTGCGGATGAGTGCCCGGGATCGGCGAGGGCGGGCGAGCCCTCGGGTGCGACCGGGGGAAGCACGTAGCGAGTCCGGGTGTCCATGACGGGAAACCTACCGTTCGCCCTACGCTCGTGCAGATGGTGAGCCACAGCCTCCTGCGCGTGCCCGTGCCTCCGGGCGCGGAGGGACCGGCGCGCCTGCTCCCCGCGATCGTCGATGCGCTCAGCGGCGCGGGCCCTGCCATCGCCCCGGTTCCCACGGTGTCGGCAACGGTGTCGAACGACTACGTCATGGGCATCCTCGCCGCCCTGCGTCCCGATGAACTGCCCCTGGAGTCCGATGGCGTCGCCGTTGCCGTCGCCACGTCCGGCTCCACCGGTCAGCCGCGCGGCGTCCTGCACACCGCGGCGTCGCTCACTGCACTCGACGAGACCATCAATGGCCCGGGGCGGCATCCCCGGTGGGTAGTGGCACTTCCGGTCACGTCGATCGGCGGACTCAACGTGCTCGTGCGGGCGCTCGCGGCTGATCGTGAGCCGGTCGTCATGCCCACGATCGGCGGATTCGGGCCCTTCACCCCCGAGGCCTTCGCCGAGACGGTGGACCGCGCGCGCCGCTTGGACGATGACGTGCGGGTGTCCCTGGTTCCCGCCCAGGTCGCGCGGCTGCTGTCGGACGAGGCCGGCACCGAGGCGCTGCGGCAGTGCTCCCGCATCCTGGTGGGCGGGGCAGCCCTGCGTCAGTCCCTACGCGATATGGCCGTGACCCTCGGGGTGACGCTCACGTCGACGTACGGCTCCACCGAGACGGCAGGCGGCTGCGTGTTCGACGGTCAACCGCTCCCGGGTGTCCACGTTCGGATCGACGACTCCTCCGGCACCCTCATCGTCGGTGGCCCCACCATCGCGCTGGGGTACCGGGGTGAGCCGAACCTGACCCGGGAGCTCTTCGCGGCCGATGGATTCCACACCCCGGACATCGGCAGGATCGAGGCTGACGGACGCATCACCATCATCGGCCGATCGGACGACGTCGTGGTCATCAACGGCGTGAACATCGGAGTCTCGGCCATCGAGAACGTGCTCGCCGACCATCCGGACATCGAAGCGGCAGCGGTCGTGACCGTCACCGATCCGGCGCGCGAGCCCGCGCTCCACGCCTTCGTCGTCATACGGGACGGGGCACCGCGCGCCATCGACGATGCCCGTGAGGCGACGGCCCAGCGGCTCGGCAGGCTCGCCGCACCCGCCATGCACCGGGTCGAGTCGCTGCCCCACCTGCCCAATGGCAAGGTTGACCGCCGGCTGCTGACCGAGTGGGCCGCGTCCGGACAGGAGAGCCCGTGATGGCCACGCCGCGCGAATGGTGGCAGGGCGCACGTCCGCGCACCCTGCCCGCAGCCCTCGCCCCGGTCGCCGTCGGCGCCGGGCTCGGGGCGCACGCAGGCGCCTTCGACGCCCTGCGCGTACTCCTCGCTCTCGGCGTGGCCGTGCTCCTGCAGGTGGGCGTCAACTTCGCCAACGACTACAGCGACGGCATCAGGGGCACCGACACCGTCCGGGTCGGGCCGGTGCGCCTGGTGGGGCAGCAGTTGGCCAGCCCCCGAGCAGTCCGGACCGCCGCGCTGCTGAGCCTTGCAGGTGCCGCCCTACTCGGGCTCGTGCTGGTGCTCCTCACCCGGCAGTGGTGGCTCATCGGGGTGGGGGTGGCCTGCATCGCCGCCGCGTGGCTCTACACCGGCGGGTCGCGCCCCTACGGCTACTCCGGACTCGGCGAGGTGTTCGTCTTCGTGTTCTTCGGCCCGGTCCCCGTGATCGGCACGGCCTATGTGCAGACCCTCACCATCACCAGCACCGATGTGCTCGCCTCGCTGGGCGTCGGGATGCTGATCTGCGCCATCCTCGTCACGAACAACCTTCGGGACATCCCGGGCGACACGCACGCGGGCAAGCGGACCCTCGCGGTGCGGCTCGGTGACGAACGCACCCGAATGCTCTACGCGACCCTCGTGACGGGGGCGCTCGCGGCACCTGTGCTGCTCGTCCCCGCGACCTCAGCGCTCGTCGTGCTGACCAGTGCCACCGGCCTGCTCGCCATCGCCCCCCTGCGCACCGTGCTCGGCGGTGCCCGGGGGCCCGCTCTCATCCCCGCGCTCACCGGCACGAGCGTCCTGGTGCTCGTCTACGGCCTCGTACTCGGCCTTCTGCTCGCCGTCGCGTGAGACCCCCGCGGGCGGCCAGTCCTCGTCGAGGTCCTCGGCCCGCGTCGCGGCGTCGATCCGCTCGTTGATGCGGGCGAAGAAGCGGCCCGTCGCACGGCCCACCCGGCCGCGCTGGCGATCGAGGACGACGAGGCTGACCGCGCCGGAGATGAGCAGCCCGGCGACCGCGGCCCACAGGGCGTCGAGCGGGGTGAGGTACCAGACCAGGGCCCATGCCGCGAGGAAGATGCCGATCCTCAGGAGCGAGTACACGATGACCGCGCGCGCCGTGGCGAAGCGGGGCTCAGTCACCGCCCTACCGTACGTGAGCCGCCGGGCAACGTGCATGCTGACTGCGGTCCCGTAGTCTGGAGTCCTTCGTCCGGACCGGGAGGTGACTGTGCTGCGGGTGGCGGGAGCGATCCTTGCGGTCGCCTTCTACATCTACTGCATCATCGACGTGCTGCGCACGCGGTCGGGTGAGACGCGGGCCCTGCCCCGGTGGGTGTGGCTCATCCTGGTCATCCTGGTGCCGCTCGTCGGCGGCCTGCTGTGGCTGCTGCTCGGCAAGGTCTGGAACTCCCCCGGCTCGAACCGCCGCCGACGCCGCGGTCCGGTGGCTCCCGACGACGATCCGGCCTTCCTGAAGAAGATCGGCGACGACGCCTGGAGCCAGCGCATGAAGCAGCGGCGCGGCAAGGGCGAGCCGACCACCTGACCGTCACGCCACCCGATCTGGCGCCCGCCGCAGTTCAGATGCCGGCGTACGAGTGCAGGCTGCTCGCGAAGAAGTTCACGCCGAAGTAGTTGATCAGGAACGAGATCCAGCCCGCGATCGCGATCCACGAGGCGCGGTTGCCCCGCCACCCGGCCGTGGACCGCGCATGCAGGTAGGCCGCGAAGACAACCCACGTGATGAAGGCCCAGGTCTCCTTCGGGTCCCAGCCCCAGTAGCGTCCCCACGCGTTCTCGGCCCAGATGGCTCCCGCCACGACCGCGAAGGTCCACAGTGGGAAGGAGAACGCGACGACGACATTGGTGAGGCGCTCCAGGCGGTCGCGGGTGGGCAGTCGAGCAGCCCAGCCGGTGACGTCGGTCGTGCCCTGACGGGACTCAGCTCGCCCCCTGGCCAGGGCGAGAGAGGCGGTCGCAGCCGCGAAGGTGAAGGCGCCGAAGCAGACGATGGCGGCGGAGACATGGATGACGAGCCAGTAGCTCTTGAGCGCCGGCACCAGCTGGGCCGCCTCGGTGTAGAGCACAGTCACGGCCAGGCCGAGCCACAGCAGCGTCGGGATGACGACGAAGAGGCCGAGCCAGCGAAGGTCACGCTTGATCGACATCACCAGGAACACGGCCAGGACGCCGAGAGCCGCCGTGATCGAGAACTCGTACATGTTGCCCCACGGCACGCGTCCGGCCCAGACTCCGCGCAGCACGA
>JBIIJX010000209.1:0-4220 GCA_044233495.1 Candidatus Nanopelagicales bacterium | reverse complement strand
CAGGTGAGGGACATGCCGATGTTGCCCGCCCGACGACCCGGCTGGGGCTCCATCACGGGCTCCTCGCGGACGAGCAGGGCGGTGCCGCCCGCGCCTTCGGTGACGGCCACGGATGCCGCTGCCACCGGACGACGACCGGCGGCGAAGGATGCCGCGAAGGCCACCATGGCGATCGCGAGGGTGACCATGGTGGCGTAGACGAACACATTGCTCATCTCCGCCAACTGAACGCTGGTCACGCCGTGCCTCCCGATGGTTCCTGGTGGCCCTGCAGGCGTTCGGCCACGTGTGCGACGTCAGGTTCGAGGTCGATGCCTTCCGTCCTGCCCAGGGCCGCGACCTCCACGAGCGTACCTCCGTCATGCGTGGCCGTCGCGCGCACCCACAGCCGCCTGCGCCGGACGAAGAGCGAGAGCATCAGGCCCAGCATCGCGACGACGGACGACACCAGGGCCAGCTCCTTGCCGGGGTCGTGGGCGATCTGGAAGGAGGCCCAGCGGTCGAAGTCGACGAACTCGATCGAGCCGACTCCCCCGGGCAGCTGCCACGTGTCCCCGGGGACGAGCGACTCCAGACCCACCTGCTCCATGGCAGAGGTGTCGAGCGTGTAGACGCTCTGCGGAGCACCGGAGTCCATGCCCAGGTCGCCCGTGAACGCGGACAGGAACACGGCCGGATAATCCGGGGCGGGGAAGGTCGAGTGCGGCCCGAGCTCCTCGGTGAGTGCAGCCGTGGGCAGGAACAGTCCGGTGAAGCCGAGCGACGGCTCGGCATCGGGAATCTTGATCACGCCCGTGGACGTGAAGTTGCCGTCCTGCGGCAGGAACACCACCGTGTCGTCGAACACGATGGTGCCGCGTGAGTCGCGGACGATGAAGCGCGGCGCGTACCCGTGGCCGACCAGGAAGACCTTGGCGCCATCTGCGACGAGCGGCTCATTGACCTGCACGGTGGTCTGCTCCGCGGTTGCACCCGGCTCCGCGCGATACGTCAGATCCGCCTCGAACAGCCGGGGTGCCCCGAGCTGCGCCTCGCCGCGCTCGAAGTCCACCCGGAAGTCCTCGAGGGTGAACGAGAAGGGGGCGAGGGCATCGGCTGACATCATCCGACCGGCGCCCCATGCGTCGTACTGGGTGAGGGTGTTCGAGAATCCCGACCCCTCCCGGACGACGACATTGCCGCGCCATCCGAGCACTCCGCCGACCGCGATGCCGACCAGCACGAGGACGAGCGAGAGGTGGAACACCAGGTTGCCCGTCTCACGCCAGAAGCCCTTCTCCGCCGCCACCCACTCCCCGGGCGACGTGCGCACACGCCAGCGTGCCGAGCGGAGCGCAGTCGCCGCCTCGTCGAGCACGGCCTGCGGTCGTTGCTCGAGCCGGAACTGCACGTACGCCGGCAGTCGGCCGAGATTCCGCGGGGCATCCGGCGGGGGTGTGCGGAGAGCCCGTGCATGGACACCGATGCGCGGCAGCACGCATCCGATCAGCGAGATGAACAGGAGCAGGTACACCGCTGCGAACCAGGGGGCGGCATACACGTCGAAGAGTCCGAGGACGTCGAACACGGGAGCCGTGGTCGGGTTCTGCTCGATCCACTGGTCCACCGCCAGAGGGTTTGTGCCGCGCTGCGGCAGCACCGACCCGGGGATGCTCACGACCGCGAGCAGGAACAGCAGGATGAGGGCCGTGCGCATGCTGGTCAGCTGGCGCCAGAGCCAGCGCAGGAAACCCGTCGGACCCAGCGGCGGCAGGGGTGCGGGATCGTCGGTGCGCACGGTCGCGTCGGCTGTCACAGCGCCGTCTCGAATCCGGGCAGCGTCACGCGCAGCCACACCGTGAAGTCGGTCCACAGACCCGTCACGAGGAGCACACCCACGAGCACCAGCATGCCGCCCCCGACTCGCATCACCCACACATAGTGGCGCCGGACCCAGCCGATGGCACGTGCCATGGAACTGAAGGCAACTGCCAGAAGGACGAATGGCAGGCCGAGGCCCAGGCAGTACACCAGTGACAGCAGCGCGCCTCGCGCCGCGCTCGCTTCGGTGAAGGCCAGCGACTGCACCACCGTGAGCGTCGGGCCGATGCAGGGAGACCAGCCGATGCCGAAGAGGAGCCCGAGCAGCGGTGCCCCGGCAACGCCCCACGTGGGGGCCCGGTGCATGCGCCACTCACGCTGCAGGCCGGGGATGAGGCCCATGAACGCCAGTCCCATGACGATGACGACGACACCGAGCACGCGGTTGATCACGTCTGCGTACTGCAGGAGCACCGACCCGATGCCACCGAACAGCACGCCGTAGCTGACGAACACGACGCTGAAGCCGAGGACGAACAGGATGCTGCCAGCGAGGACACGACGTCGGCTTCCGCTGCCCTCGGCGAGTTCGGCACCCGTGAGACCCGTGATGTAGGACACATAGCCCGGTGCCAGCGGCAGGACGCACGGGCTGAGGAATGCGACGAGCCCTGCAGCGAAGGCGATCGGGACAGCCAGCCACAGGGCTCCACCGGAGACGACCTCGACGATGCCGTCCATCAGGTATCGGGCTCGCTCTCGTCCAGGATCGGCTCGATCAGGCCGCGCAGCGCCGACTCGCTGGCCTTGCCCAGGATCCGTCCAGCCACCCGTCCCATACGGTCGATGACGAGTGTCGAGGGAATGGCCTGCGGCGGGAGGGTGTCGCTGAACAGCAGCTGGAGCTGCCCGTCGCGGTCCACGACGTTGGCGTATTCGATGCCGAAGCGCTCGACGAAGGCGCGTGCTGACGCATCCGAGTCGCGGGTGTCGAGGCCGACGAAGGTCACTCCCTGGGACTGGAGTTCCTCAGCAAGTGCCGCGAGCGTCGGCGCCTCCGCACGGCACGGTGCGCACCATGACGCCCATACGTTGATGACCACGACCTCGCCCCTGTGGTCACTCAGGCTGAAGGTGCCGGCGTCGAGGGTGGGGCCGACGACTGCCGGTGCTTCGGCTCGCTGGTCCGGCGGGATGAGGACGATCGACCCGTCCCCGGCGACGTAGCCGGCCTCCGGCACGTCACCTGCCTCGGCCGAACCGCCGCAGCCGGTGACGAGCAGCCCGACGACAACCATGGCTGCGGCAGCGGTCAGGGCTGAAGGGACGCGCATGACGACATCATGCGCCGGCAATCTTGCTCGCGCGCGCGAGAAGATCGCGCGACGGCTCCGTGTACGCGATGGAGACGAGCGAATCCCCTCGAAACTCCAGCGACGTGAGGGAGGCCAACGAGCACTGACGGCTGCGGGGATCGTGCCACAGGCGCCGCTGCTCGGCCGCGAGGCGTGCGACCCAGATGGGGAGTTGGTGACTGACAAGCACGGCCTCGTGTCCGCGGGCGAGCTCACGTGCATCGCTGACGGCAGCCGTCATGCGCGCTGCCACGTCGTCGTAGGGCTCCCCCCATGACGGACGGAACGGGTTGTAGAGGTGGCGCCAGGTACGCGGCTGCTTCAGGACCCCATCGCCGACACTCACCCGCTGGCCCTCGAAGATGTTGTCCGCCTCGATCAACTGTGGGTCGATCAGGATCGGCAGCCCGTGGCGATCGGCGACGGGCGTGGCCGTCTGCTGGGCGCGTTCCATGGGCGAGGAGATGACGTGCGAGATGTCATGGTCGGCGAGGGCATCTGCCGCACGCACAGCCATCTGCTTCCCCAAGTCGGACAGGTAGTAGCCCGGCAGGCGCCCGTACAGCACGCCCTCGGGGTTGAACACCTCACCGTGCCGGAGGAGGTGAACGACCGTGCGGTCAGCAGAAGGCATGTCAGGTGGCCCGGCGCCGCGCCGCCGTGCGTCTGCGACTAGGACGCCAGGAGCCCTCGCCGGCCTCGAGGGCCGCAAGGCGCATGGCCTCGCCGTGCGCGGCAAGGGCGTCGACCAGGGACGGAATGGTCGAGGACTCCGCCAGCACGTCGACGCGCAGGCCGTGCTCCTCAGCAGCCTTGGCTGTCTGCGGACCGATGCACGCGACGATCGTCGTGTGATGCGGCTTGCCGGCGATGCCCACGAGGTTGCGCACCGTGCTGCTCGACGTGAAGAGGACAGCGTCGAAGCCGCCGGTCTTGATCGCCTCGCGGGTGTCGGCGGGCGGCGGCGCAGCCCGCACCGTGCGGTAGGCCGTGATGTCCTCGACCTCCCAGCCGAGGTCGGCAAGCCCCGCCGCGAGAGTGTCCGTGGCGATGTCGGCACGCGGC
>JBIIJX010000257.1:0-3229 GCA_044233495.1 Candidatus Nanopelagicales bacterium | reverse complement strand
GCAGGAAGACCCGGTTGATGGGATCGGTGAGCGAGTCGTAGTGCGGCCACTCATCGAGCAGTGCTGACGTCGTCTGATCGGCAGCCGGGACGATGTCGGGACGCACACCGAACTCGACGAGAGAGGCCACCGTCGCCTCGCCGACAGCGGCGACCTTGAGTCCGGCGAACGACCGCGCGTCTAGCCCGTACTCCTGCAGCTTCTCGCGGATCGCACGCACGGCGTTGACGGACGTGAAGCCGATCCACTCGTAGCGGCCCTGCACGAGTCCATGAACAGCACGGTCGATCTGCTGCGGGGTGCGGGGCGGTTCGACCGAGATGGTCGGCACTTCGACGGGAACAGCACCGTGCAGGCGCAGCAGCTCCATGATCGGGCCCGAGTGGTCCTGCGTGCGCGGGATGAGCACGCGCCAGCCGAAGAGCGCCTTGGTCTCGAACCAGTCGAGCTTCTCACGCTGGTCCACGACGTGGCCGACTACCACCACTCCCGGGCCCACCTGCCGCGACGCCTTCGTCACCACACGGATCGTGGCGAGAGTGGCCACGATGCTGCGCTGGTCGACGGTCGTTCCACGTCGCGTGATCGCGATGGGCGTGGTGTCGTCCGCACCGGCAGACAGCAGCTGATCGGCGATGTCGGCGGCGCGGTCGGCGCCGTCGACGAAGACGAGTGTCGTGCGCGGGTCGACGAGATCGCCCCATGGCAACTGGGTGTCATGCGCGTCGACGATGCGCACCTGACGGGTCTTGCCTCCGGTGAGACCGAAGCCCGCATAGGCGGGGACTCCCATGACCTCGCTCACACCGGGGGCGAGCTCGAAGTCGAGCTTCGCCTTGCGCAGTGCGGCTGCCTCGTTCAGGAACGATCCGTCGAGGACGGGGTCGCCTGAGATGAGTCGCACGACTGAGCGGCCGGCGCGAGCAGCCTCGACGACCACGGCAGCCCGACCGGCCTGGTCGAGCGGGAGTCCGGACGCATCGACAGCGACGACGACCTCCGCACCGGCCGAGGCGTGCAGGCGGGCGAGATCGACGACATCGGCATCGACGACGATGACGTCGGCGGAGGAGAGCAGGTGGACGGCGCGCACGGTGAGCAGGTCGGCGGCGCCGGGGCCGGCGCCGACGAGGGCCACATGCCCGTGCACCGGAGCGCGCCGTGACTTCACGATGGGCTCACTGACCTGCACCTCCGGAATGTCGATGACAGGAGTCGCCGCAGGCTTCGACACAGCGGGCTTCGACGCAGCAGGCTTTGCCGCCGCCGTCTTTGCGACTGCAGACTTCGACACCGCAGTCTTGGTCGCAGCAGGCTTCGACACCGCAGACTTCGACACCGCGGGCTTCGTCGCAGCGGGCTTCGACACCGCAGTCTTCGTCGCAGCGGGCTTCGACACCGCAGTCTTCGTCGCAGCGGGCTTCGACGCCGCAGGCTTCGTCGTCTTCGCGACAGCGGCCTTGGCCGCACCCGGCTTGGCAACCGCCTTCGCAGCTGGCTTCCGGCTGGGGTTGTGGTTCGCCGAGGGCTTCCCGGCGGTGGTCCTCGTCATGCGTTGATCGCCTCTCCCAGCGACATGGCTTCCATGGTCAGGTGATGCTCCTCGGCCCGACGCTGCTCGTGGAACGCGAGGATCTGCAGTTCGACCGCGAGATCCACCTTGCGCACCTCGACGTCCTCAGGGACGTGGAGCACAGCGGGAGCGAAGTTCAGGATGCTGCGCAGCCCCGCCGCGACCATGCGGTCGCACACCTGCTGAGCCGCGTCGGCCGGAGTGGCAATGACGCCGATCTGCGCCCGACCGCCGGAAACCAGCGCTTCCAGATCAGTCATCGGGCCCACGGTGATCGACGCCTCGGGCAGGCCGAAAGACCGTCCGATGGTGTCGGGGTGGATGTCGAGCAGGCCGACGATCGCGAATCCGCGCGATGCGAAGCCGCGGTACGCGACCAGGGCCTGCCCCAGGTTCCCCGCACCCACGATCACGACGCCCCTGGGCTGGGTGAGCCCGAGCTCGCGCGCGATCTGGTAGGCGAGGAATCGCACGTCGTAGCCCACGCCGCGGGTTCCGTACGAGCCGAGGTGGGAGAGGTCCTTGCGCAGTTTGGCCGAGGAGACCCCGCAGGCCGTCGCGAGCTCCTCAGACGACACCGTGGTGCGTCCGGCCTCCGCCCATCCGAGGAGCACCCGGTGGTAGACCGGCAGGCGCGCAACCGTCGCCCCCGGGATCATCCGATCGGAGGCGCGGCCTCCGCTCGTCGACTGCGCGGCAGCGGACGAGGTCACGGGGCGGACAGGGGACACGATTCTCCCGGGGAAGCCGGTGGGATTGAGCGGCACTTCGCAGCAGGCCCGAGGCCGTACAGCGGCGTTCCGACGCCCTCGTAGGTTAGGGAAAAGAGAACGAACTCACAAAGTTGACCGGACGCAATCGTCCGTTATACGGACTTCAGGAGGGCCGGGCGGCGAGGGCGGTCCGCAGGCGTACCGGGTCCACCCGCCAGAAGTCGTGGGGCCGACCGTCGACCAGGACGACCGGGATGCGCTCGGAGTACTCGTCGTACAGTGCCGGATCCTCGAGGATCGACCACTCCTCGAACGTCTCCCCCGAATCCGAGCACACGGCGGCGACGGTTGCACGGGCGTCGTCGCACAGATGGCACCCCGGCTTCCCGATGAGGGTGACGCGCGAGGTCACGAGCCGTAGCCCGCTTCGCCGTACACCTCGCGCAGTCGCCCCTTGGCGACCTTGCCCGAGGCCGAGTGCGGCAGGGCAGTGACGATGCGGATCGAGGTCGGGCACTTGAAGCGCGCGAGGCGCTCGGCGCAGTGAGCCGCGACCTCCTCGGCCGTCACCGCACCCGCCGACGCCGGCACGACCAGGGCCACGACCGCCTCCCCCGTGACGTCGTCCGGCACACCGACGACAGCGGCCTCCGCTACCGACTCCAGCTCGTCGATCACCAGCTCGATCTCGCGCGGGTACACGTTGAAGCCGCTCACGAGGATGACCTCACGCCGACGGTCGACAAGGTGGAGGTCTCCGCTGTCGTCGAGGTACGCGACGTCACCGGAGTGGAACCACCCCTGCTCGTCAGGTCCTCCCTCGCCGTGCGGCCAGTACCCGCGGAACACGGACGGACCGCGCACCCAGACCTCTCCCGGATCACCGTCATCCACGGCACCGCCGGCCTCGTCCACCAGGAGGATCTCCACGCCGGGAAGGGGC
>JBIIJX010000281.1:0-2759 GCA_044233495.1 Candidatus Nanopelagicales bacterium | reverse complement strand
CGTACTTCAGCTGCTCGGGCACGGCGGTGAACACCGCCGAGCGGAAGCCGGTGAGCACCAGGATCAGGATCACGACACCTTCGATCACCACCAGGCCCATGGCATCGGCCCACGTCATCTGCGGTGCCAGGGTGAAGGCCACGAACCCGTTGAGACCCAGGCCGGCGGCGATCGCGATCGGGAACCGGCCGATCGCGCCCATGAGGATGGACAGGAGACCTGCCACGAGCGCCGTCGCAGCGGCGACCATGCCGATCGCCACGACGGGGTCGGAGTTGCCCCCGATGAACATGCCGTTGACATCCTTGGCCGTCCCGATGATGAGCGGGTTGAGGACCACGATGTAGGCCATCGTGAAGAAGGTGACGAAGCCGCCACGGATCTCACGACTGTAGTTGGACCCCCGTGCAGTCAGCTCGAACCAGCGATCGAAGCCGCTGACCCGGCTCCCCTCCTGTACTGCCACTTGAACCTCCCATAGGTGAGCGAATACCGATGGGGGAAGGCGAGAGGGGAACTCGAACGGGAAGCACCGGCGATTGCGCAGGCTAGCGCGATCGTGGCCGTGTCATGGCCGGTTCTCGCGGATTGCCTCGACTACTCCGACACCTGGTCGACGTGCGTGGGGAACAGTCGCCATGCGAGGACCACTCCCACAGCGACGACCACTGCGCCGACGAGCAGCGCCCACGTCATGCCGTTGACAAAAGCATCCCCAGTGGTCACACGCACCTCAGTGGCACCTGCCGTGGACAGGCTTGCAGCGGTCAGGTAGGCGGACGCCAAGGACTCGCGCACCCCGGCGATCACCTCTGCCGGAATCTGTGCGGCCCGCTCACCGAGGGCCGTGATGGTCGCGTCGATCCGGGCCCGGTAGAAGACGGTCATGAGTGCCCCGAGGACGGCGACGCCGATCGAGCCACCCAACTCCCCCACCGCGTCGTTGACCGCGGAGCCCATGCCCGCTCGCTCACGGGGCACGCTGCCGAGCACCGCATTCGTCGCCTGGGGCAGGGCGCAGCCCATCCCGACACCCACCAGTCCCAGAGTGAGCGCCACGTAGCTGTACCGCGTACCGGCCGTGAAGAAGCTGGCCAGCGCCAGGCCCAGTGTGACGAGCACCAGTCCCCCCACGACGGTGGTGCGAGGGCCGATCCGTGCTGCCAGCGCAGGACTCAGCAGCGACGCCACGAACAGACCACCGGCTCCTGGCAGCAGGGCCACGCCCGATTCCAGCGGAGCCATGCCCTGCACCAGCTGCAGGAACTGCGGCAGCAGGAAGGTCGCCCCCATCAGGGCGAAGTACACGAGACCGACCGTGACGACGGCGATGACGAAGGTGCGCTGGCGGAACACCGCCATGGGCAGCAGAGGGCGCGGGGCCCGCCGCTCCCACCAGACGAAGGCCGTCAGGGCCGCGACGGCGATCACCGTCGACAGCAGGGTTGCCGACGAGATCCCCTGCTCCGGCAGTTCGATGATGGTCACGACGAGAGCCACCAGACCGAGCGAGGACAGCGCCGCACCGCGCATGTCGAGCCGCGGGCGGGACTCGTCCCGGGACTCGGGGACGACGAGGAGCGAGGCTCCCAGCACGAGAGCGATGAGCGGCGGATTCACCAGGAAGATCGCATGCCAGGAGGACACCTGAAGCAGCAGACCACCGATGATCGGCCCGAGAGCCACCCCCACGCCCGCCACGGACCAGGATGGACAGTGTGGACGGCATGATGAATGCCGCACCGACACCCATGACGGCTCGACAGAGCGTCAGCATGCCCACGTCCCCGGAGAGCCCGGCCGCGAGCGACCCCAGGCCAAAGATGACGAGGCCGACCATCAGGATCCGCCGACGACCGAAGCGGTCGCCGAGGCTGCCTGCCAGCAGCAGGGTGCCAGCGAACACAACCGAGTAAGCATCGACGACCCACTGCAGCTGCGCGGTTGTCGCGCGCAGTTCCTCCTGCAGGCTGGGCAGGGCGACATTGACGATGGTGTTGTCGAGAGAGACCAGCGCCAGAGCCGACGACAGAACGGCGAGGGCGGTCCATCGCTGCCGACTCCTCACAGGAGCAGGCTAGCGATCGCCTCGACGCGCGGCCGGTGGTCCGCCCGGAGGATCCTCCTCGTGCAGCCGACGGAGGTGCTCCCGCCACGCCAGCTCGTCGGGATCCACGACGAGGGGCGGCGGGGTGTGGGCTCCTGCCTGCGCGGCGTGCTGCCGGTCCTCCTCCGCCAGCGCCTCGGCCTCGAACCGTGCCACCCGCTTGCGGAAGTAGTCGGAGATCGACCGGGTGATGCTTCCGTGCTTGCGGTAGCGGTTCCAGACCACCACGGCGAAAGCGCCGATGATCGGCCACTGGAACGTGTAGGCCCACGCACGATCCACTCCCTGCCGCGCCCGCTGGAACTCCACGATCGTGGCGACCGTGCAGAACGCGAGCACGATGACGAGCGGCAGGTGCAGCTGCCAGAGGTCCTTGACGCGACTGCGCGGCTGGTCCGTCACCGGGACGCCTCCTGCCTCGGGGCTCGATCCACCGGCCCTGCTGGTACATCCTCGGAGTGGAGCGCATCCGCACCCCGGATCAGCGCACGACCTGATCCGAAGGCCGCCCAGGCCACCAGACCCTCGGCGAGGAGCACCGCACTCCAGGTACCCAGACCGAGACCGCCCGCCACGTCCCGCTCGATCCACCACGTGGCGAGAGGCAGCCCGGCCATGACGATGACGGCGGCCGTCTGCGAGGTCACGATCG
>JBIIJX010000280.1:0-2764 GCA_044233495.1 Candidatus Nanopelagicales bacterium | reverse complement strand
CGATGGGCCAGCTGTTCGCGGTGTGCGCGAATGAGATGAGCCCTGCCGACGGGCGCGTCGTGACGCTCACCTACGGATGCGGAGCCCACTCAGAGGTGCTGATCGTGCCGCCGCCGGGTCCGGGTGTGCTGGTCGGTGACCTCGTCGACGTGGAGGGTGACGACCCAGCGGAGATCGACGAAGCTGCGCCTGACGAAGTTGCCCCGGACGAAGTTGCCTCTGACGAAGCTGCCGCTGACCTCGTGGTCGACGACGATCAGCCGACCGCCTGACGGCGCTTGCGCCAGCTCACGAACGCAGCGCCTGACGGCGCTTGCGCCAGCTCACGAACGCAGCGCCTGACGGCGCTTGCGCCAGCTCAGAAACCCGAGCCCCACGAGCCCGCTGACCAGTCCCACCGTGGCAGCACCGATCCACCAGGTCGCACCGGACTCGTCCAGACGTGCTCGCATGGCCACCAGCACGACAAGCGCCACCGCCCACAGCACCGTGCCGATAGCCACGGGCAGGATGCCGTCGGCGTCGGACTGATCCAGCCTTCCCATGAGAGAACACTCTCACGCGGCCCCTGTGACGTGCGACCCGTACGCTGACCGCATGGATCCGCGTACGAGACGCATCGTCACGCTCGCGGTCTTGTTCTCCCTCGTCGCCGTGGTCGTCATCGCGGCCCTGCGCGGCTGACGTGCGCTGGCGCGGGATCGTCGGGGGCATCGCCCTCACCCTGGCCGCATTCGTCGCTGCGCCCGGTCAGGCCGTGGCGGACGTCGAGGTCCAGTGCCGGTTCAGCGACGCCCGGTTCACCGAGATCAGCGGCATGACCTACTCGCAGCGCCATGCGGATGTGCTGTATCTCCACAACGACTCCTCCGGCGGCCCGCTCCTCTTCGCCGTCGATGCCCGGTCCTGTCGCACGCTGGCTACCCTGACCATCGCCGGAATCGAGGCGCGGGATCTCGAGGCCATCGGATCCGGACGCGACGCACGTGGTCGTCCGATTCTGTGGGTGGCCGATATCGGCGACAATCGCGACTCGTGGTCCGAGGTGCGCCTGCATCGCATCCGCGAGCCGCGACGGCTCGTCGACCAGACCATGCGGGCGGCGACCTATCGGTTCACCTACCCGGATCGTCCGCACAACGCCGAGGCGATCCTCGCCGACCCGGCGTCCGAGGACGTATGGGTCGTCACGAAGCAGTCCGCGCGCGGCCGCCTCTATTCGCTGCCTGCGCTGCGCCGTGATCGTGTCGTCGTGGCTCGGCCCGTCGATGACGTCGGCGCGTTCGTGACCGACGCGTCGATGAGCCCGAATGGCACGCGCTACGTGATACGTGACTACGTCGACGCCGAGGTTCAGTCGGGGCCGCCGCCGGGATCCGATCCTCGGACCGTCTACCTGCCGATCCAGCTGCAGGGGGAGGCGGTCACGTGGACGCCGGACGGGGCGGCGCTGCTCGTCGCGAGTGAGCGCGACGACCGTCTCCTGCGAGTCGAGGTGCCGCGCGGCAGTTCTCCCTGATCGCGCATGCGCCCCGCTCAGCCGGGAGTCGCCGGCAGAGCGCTGTGGTCCGGTCGGATGATCAGGATGACGAGGGCGAGCGCAAGCAGGACGGGCACCAGCAGGAATGCCTCGTGGAACCCGAGAATGTCCGACAGGGCACCGAGGACGAAGGGTGCGATCGCTATCGCGATGCTGCCGAAGACGGCGGCCAGGGCGCTTGCCCGATCGGTCATGCCGCCTGACGCGTGCACGGCCCGGGCGACGCCGAGTGGCCACTGGGCGCCGAGACCGATCCCGGTGATGAGGAGACCGAGGAGCATCACCCAGCCGTGTGTGAAGGACCAGGCCACGAAGAACCCCGCGAGCGCCACGATGGTCGAGGCGCGCAGGACGACGTCGACCTCGAGCCTCTCCGCGAGACGCGACCCGACCAGTCGGCCGAGAGCCATCCCCGCCGTGACGGATGCGAGGGAGGCGGCCGCTGCTGCGGGCCCGAATGTCGCCCGCTCGCGCAGCAGGTCGGCGCTCCACAGCACCATCGAGAACTCCACGCCGAGGAAGCACACGATGAGCGCCATCGTCCAGTAGACGCGTCGAGGGAGGCGTGCTGAGCGATGGTGCGCGTGGTCGGCAGCCTCAGCGGCCCCGAAGAGCGCTGTGCGACGTCCGCGAATGACCTCCACGACGATGAGGCCGACGACGACCACGAGGACTCCAGCACGCCAGCCGAGCACGGTCGCTGCCCCGATCCCGACGACGAGCGGTGCGACCAGACCGCAGAACGCGGCCAGCGCGTTCGACTCCGTGAGCGAAGCAGGACCCGCCTTCCCTTGATGGCTGAGCAGGAAGGCATTCACCGTGATGAGCAGTAGCGTGCCACCGACACCGCAGACCGCCGCTCCGGCGAGTGTCACGGCGTAGGACGCACCGGGCCATGCATAGGCGAGGACGCCGATCATCGAGATGATCGACGCCAGTCGCATGACCCGCCCGCGGCCGAGGCGGGCCACCAGCCGGGAGGCGAGCAGCGCGGCCAGGATGCCGGAGGCCGCCAGGGCGCTTCCGTGCAGGCCCGCCATGGCCCGGGAAGTGCCCTGGTCGTCGCGCAGGAGCGCGGTTGTGGCACCGAGGCCGTATAGGAACCACGCCCACAGGCACATCTGCCCGTAGGTCAGTCGGGTCAGCCCATCACGGAGCGGGCGTGCGCGCTCCTGGACGGTCACGCCAGCTGCGTGATGACGTGGTCGATGCAGCGGGTGAGCG
>JBIIJX010000064.1:0-11353 GCA_044233495.1 Candidatus Nanopelagicales bacterium | reverse complement strand
GTCAGGGCGTGGTCTTCGCGATCGGGGTCACGGTCGCGCTCGTGCCGGAGGCCCTGCTCCCGACGGTGACGCTGACGCTCGCGTGGGGAGCGGAGCAGATGGCTAGGCGAAAGGTGCTCGTGCGCCACCTTGATGCCGTCGAGACGCTCGGCTCCACGACCATCATCTGCACCGACAAGACGGGAACGCTGACACGGAACGAGATGACGGTGCTGGCGGCCTGGACCCCGCACTCGGAGGTGCGCGTGGATCGTGCCGGCTACGACCCCGACGCGCAGGTCACGTTGACTGATCCTGGCGGAGCAAACGCCGTCCATGATCTTGCCGCGGCAGGGGTGCAGTGCTCCGACGGATACGTGCACCTCGTCGAGGGCGAATGGCGGCCGCACGGTGATCCCATGGAAGCGGCGCTCGACGCATTTGCCCGTCGGGTCGGGCTTGATACCGATGGGATGAGAGCCGAGGGCACGCAGGCGCACTTCCCGTTCGACCCGCGCCGCCGGATGATGTCGGTGGTCGTGGGCGGGGATGTCCTGGTCAAAGGCGCCCCCGATTCCGTGCTCGCCCTCTGCTCGACCACAGAGACCGCCCACGAGGTGGTCGACCGCATGACGGCGCAGGGACTTCGCGTGATCGCCGTCGCGCAGCGCACGCTCGACATCGGTGAGCGACCGCGATCGTGCGGCGAGGCGGAGCGTGGCCTGACCCTGCTGGGCGTGCTCGGGCTGGAGGACCCGCCGCGTGACGACGTCGCCGACGCCATCGACGCATGCCGTGGTGCCGGAGTAGCGGTCATCATGGTCACCGGTGACCATCCCGTCACTGCAGCGGCCATCGCGACGGAGATCGGCCTGAGGTCGCCCGACGATCCCGTCCTTGTCGGCGAGGATCTCCCCGGGGACGACGAGGCGCTGGCCAACCTGGTGCAGCACAGCGGAACGGTCATCGCCCGCGTTTCACCGGAGGACAAGCTCCGGATCGCCCGCGCCCTCCGCAGCCGAGGTCACGTGGTCGCCATGACCGGGGATGGCGTCAATGACGTCCCTGCACTGCACGAGGCTGACATCGGCATAGCGATGGGTGCCTCCGGCACCGATGTGGCCCGCGAGGCTGCCGACCTCGTCCTGCTCGACGATCGGTTTGCCTCGATCGTCTCGGGCGTGGAGCAGGGGCGAGCGACCTATGCCAACATCAGGCGGTTCCTGACGTACCACCTCACCGACAACGTCGCGGAGCTCGCACCGTTCCTGGTGTGGGGACTCACCGGCGGCACCTTCCCCCTTGCTCTCGGCGTGCTGCAGATCATCGCCATCGATATCGGCACCGACACCCTCTCCGCAGTCGCGCTGGGTGCGGAGCCACCGTCGCGTCACGTGCTGAGGGGTCCGCCGATCTCAGGGCGGCTGCTCAACCGCACGGTGGTCCTTCGTGCCTTCGGCCTGCTCGGGCCGGCGATCGCCCTCATGACACTCGCGGCCTTCGTCACCACGTTCGTCGCGTCGGGGTGGTCGCCGGGCGAGGACTTCCCGACCGGCACGACCCTCCTCGCCGCGTCTGGAGCGGCGTTCTTGGCTGTCGTGCTCGGTCAGGTGGCCAATGCGTTCGCGTGCCGTAGTGCAACCAGGGTTCCGTGGGAGCTGGGCTGGTTCACGAACCGGCTGCTCATCCCTGCCATCCTGGCCGGGCTCACGTTCGCCCTCGTCACGGTGTTCGCGGCCCCGATCGCAGCCCTGCTCAACCAGGGGCCGCCGACGTGGGCGGGATGGGCGGTCGCGCTGGCGGCGATTCCGGTGCTGCTCGGAGTCGATGCGGCCTACAAGGCGCTGCGCCGCCGCACGAGATCAGCCTCGGCCACGGGCTTCGTCACACGGTGAGTGCGACAGCGGCCGCGAGGGCCAGCACCACACCGGACCACTGGATCCTGGACATGCGCTCGTGCAGCACGAAGTGGGCGAGCACGATGGTCGCGGCCGGGTAGAGCGATCCGATCACCGCGACGACGAGGAGCTCACCGCCCTGAGCGGCGAGGTTGAACAGGGCGTTGGCCGACGCGTCAAGAATGCCGGCCGATACAGCGAGCAGCCAGGGATACCGAGCCCCTGTCTTCGCCGGCCTTCGCAGGACGAGGACGAGGGCGACCGTGATCATGGCAATGCTGGACCACCATCGCGACAGCGAGGCGACCCAGATGCCGGAGTCGTCGGGTGCGATGCCCAGACCCACCAGGTACAGGCCGATGAACAGTCCAGCGCCGCCGGACAGCACCAGACCCTTCAGAGTCACGCGTGCATGCGGCCCGGACTCGCGGCTCACCAGGATGACGGCAATGGCGGCGAGCACCATCCCGATCACGATGAGCACGGTGACGGATTCCCCACGTGCGATGCCGACGACGACAGGCACGGCCGCTCCACCGACAGCGGTCAGGGGGGAGACCACACCCATGGGCCCGATCGCCAGAGCCCCGTACAGCAGCACCATGGCGAGCGTCCCGGCGACTGCCGTGTAGACCGAGAGCCACAGCACTGTCGAGTCGATCACCCCGGGCACGATGGTGAGGGCGAACACAGTGATCGCCAGCGCCCCGGCCGGATACGACAGCGCCAGTGTCCGGGGAGATCCGACCCGGCGCGTCGCGACGCCACCGGCAACATCCGCGACGCCCCACGCCAGACTGGAGAGCAGCGCCAGCAGCGCGGGCATCGTCGGCCTCCCTCATGTCCAGCTGGTGACGGACCCCTGACTGTGCCAGAAGCGGTGTCGGCTCCGGGCGCGACCCCCGATACTCGGATCGTGCGCCGCCTCGACTCTCGCTCTGTTCAGGATCTGCCTGCTGCCGTGCTCGCACCCGAGTACGAGCGCGGTGGTGTGACTCCGGGAATCGTCCACATCGGGGTCGGCAACTTCCATCGCGCTCACGAGGCTCTGGTCATCGATCGGCTCCTGGCATCCGGGCAGGCGCTGGACTGGGGCATTCGTGGAGTTGCTCTGCTCCCGTCGGACGAACCCCTCGCACGTCGCATGCAGCAGCAGGACAGCCTTTACACGCTTGTCGAGAAGAGCTCGGACGGCTCGTGGCACTATCGCGTGATCGGCAGCATTCTGGATGTGCTCTTCGCGCCGGACGGCATCGAGGAAGTGCTGGATGCCATGACGGATCCACGCATCCGCATCGTGACCCTCACCATCACCGAGGGCGGCTACAACGTCGACCGGCTCACAGGTGAGTTCATGCACGACACGCCTGCCGTGGTGGCGGACCTTGCGATCGACTCGGTGCCGACATCAGTCTTCGGTGTCGTCGTGGAGGCGCTGCGGCGCCGGCGCTCGGCAGGCACGGCACCCTTCACCGTGCTGTCGTGCGACAACATCCAGCACAACGGCGATGTGGCCCGCCGCATGTTCACCGCCTTCGCCGAGCTCAAGGACCCGGAGTTCGCGGAGTGGATGCGCACCCAGGTGAGCTTCCCGAACTCGATGGTCGACCGCATCACTCCGGTCACCACACCCGCGGACATCGCAGCCGTCTCGGAGGTGCTCGGCGTGACGGACGAGTGCCCGGTCGTGTGCGAGCCCTTCTTCCAGTGGGTCGTCGAGGACGCCTTCCCGACGGGACGCCCTGAATGGGAGCTTGCCGGCGTCCAGGTCACCGATGACGTCACGCCCTACGAGAAGATGAAGCTGCGGCTGCTGAACGCCAGCCATCAGGGCCTGTGCTACTTCAGCCACCTCGCCGGATACGAGTTCGTGCACGACGCACTCACCTGGGATCAGTTACGCACGTTTCTTCGTCGGTTCATGGACGAGGAGCAGACCCCGACGCTGGACCCGGTGCCGGGGGTGGACCTCGGCACCTACAAGTCCGAGTTGATCGACAGATTCAGCAATCCCCAGGTGCGCGACACTGTCGCGCGCCTGTGCGCCGAATCGTCGGACCGAATCCCGAAGTGGCTCCTGCCCGCCGTGCGCGACCGGCTCGAGTCGGATGGAAGCATCCGCATGTCCGCTGCCATTGTCGCAAGTTGGGCACGATACGCCGAGGGAGTCGATGAGGCCGGAAACCCCATCGCTGTCGTCGATCCGCTGAAGGATGAGCTCGTGCCGCTCGCGCTGAGCCAGCGAGAAGAGCCGGCCGCTTTCATCCGCAACGCCCGACTCTTCGGGGACCTCGCTGACGATCCCCGGTTCCGCGAACCGTATCTGGCCGCCTTGGCAAGACTGCACGGTGAAGGGTCCCGAGCCACAATGGCATGGCTCATCGAGGAAGAGGATGCGACGTGACTGCTGTGCCCGACATTCCGCCGATCCAGCGCGCGAGCGTTCTCGGCACGGATCTCACCCTGCGCATGGAGGAGCGACCTGTGCCCGCGCCCGGCCCCGGAGAGGTGCTGGTGCGCGTGCGATCAGTCGGCGTGTGCGGCAGCGACATCCACTACTTCGAGCACGGTCGAATCGCCGACTTCGTCGTCGAGAGCCCGCTCGTCCTCGGGCACGAGTCGTCTGGCACGGTGGTCGCCGTCGGTGAGGGTGTCGACGACCTTCCTCTCGGGACGACAGTCGCGATGGAGCCCGGAGTGCCGTGCGCGGCGTGCGAGCAGTGCCGGGCCGGTCGCTACAACCTCTGCCCGGACGTGCAGTTCTTCGCCACTCCCCCAGTCGACGGCGCCTTCTGCGAGTACGTGGTGCTGCCGCGGGCCTTCGCGCATCCGGTCCCGGATCACGTCTCCTTCGATGCTGCTGCCCTCGTGGAACCGCTCTCGGTCGGAGTCTGGGCCTGTCGCAAGGCACAGGTACGGGTGGGCACGCGCGTGCTCGTCACGGGTGCTGGGCCGATCGGCATCATGGCGGCCCTGGTGGCGCGTGCACACGGGGCTTCGGAGGTCACCGTCAGCGATGTGAACGGAGGGCGGTTGGCCTTCGCCGATGAGTTGGGCTTCGTCACTGTCGACTCCCGTGAGGTGCACCTTCCTGACGCCGTGCTTGCGGATGTGCTCATCGAGTGCAGCGGTGCAGCGCTGGCGATCGATGCCGGGATCCGCAGCGTGGCACCGGCGGGCATGGTCGTGCTCGTGGGCATGAGTCCGGGCACCATGGCCGAGCTTCCGGTCGGGATCATCCAGGGACGAGAGCTGTGGGTCACTGGCACCTTCCGGTACGCGCACACCTACCCGACGGCGATCGACCTCATCGCCTCCGGTCGTATCGACCTCGACGCGCTCGTCTCACGCTCCTTCGCGCTGGACGAGGCCGAGCAGGCGCTGACGTACTCGCGACGGGACCCCGCGGCGATGAAGGTCATGGTGCACACCTGATCTGCGTGTCGCCGGCCTGACAGGCGCGGTGTGGTGGTGAAGCCCTCGTCAGATGGCGAGGTCGTAGGCGTGGCTGATCGCGTACGCCAGCTCGCGCTCCTGATCCTGCAGCAGGCTTCCGATCTGGCGGATGATCCGATCGCGCGGCACGGTGGTGATGTTGTCGCAGCTGATCACCGCAGCGTGGTCGATGCCGTTGGCGGGCCCGACGCGCACCTCGCTCCTGATGCCTCGGATCCGGCTGGTGATCGGCGCGACCGAGACCTGCGCCAGATGGGGCACGACGATCTCACGGGTCAGCAGGACTGCGGGGCGAACCTTGTCGAGCTCCACCAGGACGATGGGTCTCATCAGTCGGCCATGCGGAAGTTCCGGCGGTTCCAGTCCGCAAGGGCGTCCAGGTCGTCGTCGCTCGCTCCTGCCTTCATCAGTGAGATCTCCCGGTCGTAGAGGTGGCGTCGGAGTTCGCGGCGCAGCGCCTGCTCGACCACCGACGTGCGACTGGGCGCATCTCCCTGGGCGACCAGTTCGTCGAGCGCTAGGACGAGGTCGTCGGGGAGGCGGACGGCAATCTGGATGGACATGACGCGAGGCTACCACCGTGGGATGCATTCCGGTATGCACAGTGGTATGCAGGGGAGGCAGCCCGTGCGCCGTCGCTCAGGTCGGGCAGGCGGTCGACCGGAGGTTCTGGGGGATGGCGAAGGGAGTGCCGGGCGAGCAGGCCTCCTCCGGCGAGGTCAGGATCCAGCCCATGTCCGTCCCGCGCAGGAGGAACGAGTCGCTGGACTCCTCGGTCCCGGTGACGATGGTGGTCGTGGCCACGGCCCAGTCGGAGTCGCAGGTGAGGGAGTCCAGGCTGCCGAGTTCCGCCCCGGCCTCGGAGAGGATGTGCTCGACCTCGTGGGTGATGCCGTCCACGTCGCACGACGCGTCGATGGACGGGCCCCCGCAGCCGGACAGTACGGCCGCCAGGGGCACGGCGGCCAGGAGGACGTGTGCGCGCATGGGGACACTGTGGCACGACGACGACGATCTGACGAGTCAGGTCGCCCATCGGACAACGGATTTCGTCGTCCTAAAGGGTAGAAACCTTCATTTTCCTGAGCTACTCTCACAGAAGGCAACGAATAGCACCCAGGAGGAGCCATGGCCCCCGTCACCGTCACGAACGATCCTGCTACTTGGCGGCACGTGCCCGCCACCAGTGCTCCGCTCGATCACGGGCGGGTCGCCGCGCTCATGGCGGCGGAGTGGGACCGCTTCACGGCGACCACCCCCGGCTCCGGCGAGCACAACGTGCGCGCGAGTAAGAGCCTGCCGCTGGGCGTGACCTCCTCCTTTCAGCACTGGGATCCGTACCCGATCTCCGTGGCGTCGGCTCGCGGCGCCTGGCTTACCGATGTCGATGGTCGTCAGCTGCTCGACCTGTCGATGGGTTTCGGAGCCATGCTCGTCGGGCACCTCAATCCCACGGTTGTCGCCCGCGTGACCGAGGCGCTCGAGAAGACGGGAACGCTGTTCGTCACGCCGTCTCCGTCAGCCACCGAGGTCGCTGAGCGCTACCAGCAGCGGTTCGGTGTCGACCTACTGCGATTCACGAACTCCGGAACCGAGGCGACCTCATATGCGGTTCGCACGGCGCGCGCCTACACCGGACGCAAGGCGATCGTGAAGCTCGAAGGCGGCTACCACGGCGGCTACGACGGACTCTCGGTCTCAGTCAAGCCCGCAGTCGCCGATGCCGGGCCTGAGGGGGCGCCGATCGCCGTCACACCTTTCGACGTCGAGGCCGGAGTCGTGCATCCGGTGCCCTACAACGACATCGACCGGCTCCGCGAGGTGTTCGAGGCCAACCGCGGCACCATCGCCGCGTTCGTGCTCGAGCCGGTGATGGAGAACATCGGCATCGTCCTTCCTGACGCCGGATACCTCGCTGCCGTTCGCGCCCTGTGCGATGAGTTCGGTGTGGTACTGATCTTCGACGAGGTCAAGACCGGTCTCACGGCGGGATACGCGGGAGCCGCACGACGGCTCGGCGTGGAGCCAGATCTCATCACCCTCGCGAAGAGCATTGGTGGCGGACTGCCGCTCGCTGCCTTCGGCGGCCGCGCGGAGGTCATGCAGGCTGTCGTCGACAACCGCATGCCTCACTTCGGCACGTACAACGGCAACCCTCTCGTGATGGCTGCAGCGCGAGCCGTCGACGAGGTATGCACGGAAGCGGCTCTCGACGCAGCCGAGGCCGTCAACGACGACGCACTCCGCGCCATCGATGCCGTCATCGAGGAGTACTCACTGCCTGCGCACACCGTCGGCTTCGGCGTGAAGGGTGCCGTCACATGGGCTGCCACGCCGGTGCGCAACTACCGGGACTACAAGCGCACCGACTTCGAGGTGGCGGAGCTGAGCTGGCTGTGGGGCATCAACCGCGGTGTACTCACCCCGCCCGGACTCGACGAGCAGTGGCTCGTGTCCCTGGCACACACCCCCGCCGACATGGCGCTGCTCGTGTCGACATTCAGGGAGCTTGCGGAGGCACTTCGGGCCTGACGTCGCGTGGTGCTTCCCTCGGATGAGACAGCGGGGTTCAATGTGGCCATGGTGCGAACGGTCCTCGTCGTCGAGGACGACGAGGCCATCCGACTGGTGCTCAGGACGAACCTCGAGGACGAGGGCTATCGGGTCATCGAAGCCGGTACCGCCGAGGAGGGCCTTGTCAAGATCATGGATGACCGGGCAGATGTCGTCCTGGTCGACTTGCGCCTGCCCGGGATCCAAGGCCTCGATCTCGTCCGCAGCCTGAGGGCGACGAGCCAGGTGCCGATCATCATCGTCACCGCGCAGACCGACAGCCATGACGTCGTCGCAGGTCTCGAGGCAGGTGCCGACGACTACGTCACCAAGCCCTTCGTTGCCAAGGAGCTGATGGCGCGAATCCGCACCCAGCTGCGGCGCACGCAGGCGAACGAGGACGACGTGGCAGGGGAGCTCCAGCAGGCACTGATCTGCGGACCGATCGAACTCCGTCGTGATACCGCCGAGGTCCTGCGCAAGGGCCAGCCGGTGCCGGTGTCGCGCATCGAGTTCTACGTTCTCATGGAGTTGATCGGTGCACGCGGTCGCGTGCTCAGTCGCGACTATCTTCTGCGAAAGGTGTGGGGATACGGCAACGCCGGTGACGGTCGCGTGGTGGACAACCTGATCTATCGCCTGCGCAGCAAGATCGAGGACGACCCGGCGAACCCCCAGCTCCTCACGACGGTGCGGGGCTTCGGCTACCGCATGAAGGCATGAATCGGAGCGCACTGTGAGGCTGGGTCTGCGGACCCGTGTCGCTGTCGCCTTCGCGGTGCTCTCGCTCATGGTCGGCGGCACGGTGTCGGCGGCCACCTATGCCGTCGCGTCCTGGTACCTCGTCAATCAGCGTGAGTCGGCCGCACTCACCCGAGCCCTTCTCGACTCGCGTGCAGCAGGAACGGCCCTGGCGGCGGGGGTCACCTCGAGTGAGGCGCTGTCGGCGATCCCGTCAGTGGGCACGTCGCAACCCATGCTGCGCGTCAATGGTGTGTGGTTCACCGCTGGCGTTACCGTCCCGCCCGATGCACTGCCGGAGGAGATCCTGAGCGCAGCCGCGGCCGGGGGAGCGACCCAGCGCACCCTCGTCAGCGATGACCCCTACTACATCGTGGCCGTGGAACTACCCACGGCGCTGTACGTGGAGGTCTTCCCACTGCGCGACCTCGACCAGATCCTGCGATGGGGCGGATGGACGCTGGTGGTCCTCACCCTCGTCGCCGGGGTCTTCGGTGCGGTGATCGGCGCCTCTGCGGTGGGACGACTCCTGCGGCCGGTGCGCAGACTCGGTGTGGCGGCCGGGCGGATCGCCGGTGGGGAGCTCGACACCCGCATCGAGCTGACGGGTGATCGGGACCTGGATCCCATCGCGGAGTCCTTCAATGACATGGCGGAAGCGGTTCAGACTCGCATCGCGCGAGAGCGCCGCTTCACCGGGAACGTCAGTCATGAGCTGCGCTCGCCCATCACCGCAGCCCTGGGGACCGCTGAGTTGCTGGAATCACGACGTGACGGGTTTCCGGAGCGAGAGGCTGGACTCATCGATGTCCTGGCCCAGCAGGTCCGCCGGATGTCGCAGATGCTCGTCGACCTGCTCGAGATCAGTCGCATCGGCTCAGACGATCCACCGCTGTGGGAGAGCGCCGATCTCACCTCCCTCAGTCGGGAGGTCCTGATCCTGCGTCACATGGACCCCTCCCTCGTGACGGGTGATCAGGTCGTCCTGCGCACGGATGCCCGGCGATTCGAGCGCATCCTCGGCAACCTCGTCGAGAACGCGCAGAATCATGGTGAAGGTCTGGTGCAGGTTGCCATCCGCCGGGACGACGTGTCGGTCTCGGTGATGGTGGACGATGCTGGCCCGGGAATCGACCGGGAGATCCGGGACCGGCTCTTCGAGCCGTTCTCCCGTGGGCATGCTGCGCATCCCACACAGGGTGCCGGCCTGGGACTGGCCATCGCTCGTGAGCAGGCGACCGTCCTGGGTGGAGAACTCTGGGTCGAGGACTCTCCCATGGGAGGCGCACGGTTCACCGTGCGGCTTCCCGTGGCACTGGAGGTGCCGTGACGAGAAGCCTCGGTGACCTCAGTCGAGAGTCACGCATCCGGTGCTTGGTCGGGTGCCTGTGCGCTGCCGGCCTCGCCCTGGGGGCATGCGGAGTCCCGCTGCAGCCGAGTGCCCAGCCCATTCCGCGCGAGGTCCTGCCGGCGCCCGTCGCCACAGCCGTGCCGGCGGATGCCACACCGGAGCCTGGCAGCACGGAGCCGGCATCCGTGCCGTCGGACGACGAGTCGGTCGCGGCTGCACCTCGCCTGCGCCTGTGGTTCGTGGAAAGCGGGGGGCTCACGGCCGTCGAGTCCGAACTGCCGGTCGCTACCGGCGCCGATGCGGTCATAGCCGCGCTCGCTGCCGGTCCGTCGGACGAGCAATCGAACGCGGGACTGCGCACCATCGCGGCCGATTCCTTGACGGGGCAGCCGCTGGCAAGCCTGGTGCCCCTGGACCCCAGTGCCATGGCCTTTCCGGCAGATGACTCCGTCATCACGCTCCAGCTGAGTCCGGAGTTCACCGCGCTCCTGCCACGAGATCAGGTGCTGCTGCTCGGGCAGTTAGTCCTGTCGCTCACGGGAACGGGGGTCACGGCGGTGTCGTTCGTGGACTCGTCTGGAGTGGCACTCGCCGTTCCCCTGCCCGATGGCCGGGTCCTCGACACACCGGCGCGCGCGGGCGACTACGGCCCGCTGATCTACCGTCCGTGATCAGCATGAACCGCCATGACGGCATCACGCGAGCCACCGCAGCGCTGGGGGTTGCGCTCGCGAACATGTCGTTCATACGGATGAGGTAGCCTCACCGCTCTATGAGCACACGCTCCGTGGGATCGCACGTTCTGGCCGACATAAGTGGGTCCACGTCCCCCCTGCTTGACGACGGCGCCGGTCTTGAGGCCCTCCTCATCCGAGCATCGCAAGAGGCCGGTGCGACGATCCTGATGTCCCATCACCACTCGTTCGAGCCGCAGGGTGTCACGGCGATCGTCGCCCTCGCAGAGTCTCACGTCTCCGTGCATACCTGGCCGGAGTGGGGAGGGGCCACACTCGACGCGTATACCTGTGGGATCGCCGACCCTGAGCACCTCATCGACCTCGTGATCAGCGAACTGGCACCGACCAACGTCCGCCGGGCAACCGTGCCCCGAACCGTCCCCGGCGGTCCTTCAGACCCAGTCTTCCGCTTCGCTGAGTTCATCACGCCGGCCGACCGTTACGAGCATGATCTCGCTGAAGTGATCGTCCAGGGATCCACGCCCTACCAGGACTATGTGGTCGGTCGCAGCGAGGCATGGGGTCGGATGCTGATCCTCGACGGCGTGGTGCAAAGCACGGAGGCAGACGAGTTCATCTACCACGAAGGAATCGTCCACCCCGCCTGCTATGCGGCAGGAACAGCGACGTCGGTGCGC